>CABRLU010000050.1 GCA_902471845.1 uncultured Lachnospiraceae bacterium
ACAGAAAGCGTATTTACGGCCGGGATATGACACCGGAGCAGATTCGAAAGATTTTGGAATTTTATGAAGATTATGATTGTCCGATGGAAGCTTTTATCTGCGGAGCTCCTTATACATCAAAAACATATTTTGAACATCCGGAGAATTTTGGAGCAGGAGCCTTATCTGTGAAATATGTTCGTACAACCCGCCATCCTGTGCCGGATATGCGCAGCTTTGTAAAGAAGCACGAAAATGAAATCGAAGGTATAAATTTTATTGTCCATGACATGGAAGTAAAGGCGGCTATGCGCCGCCAACTGGAAACCTTTGAAGGACTTTATGTTACTTCATCCGTGCCGCGTTATATAGAAATCAGCCACGGCAGTGTTTGTAAGCGCAGTGCCATGATGTGGCTTGCGGGTGAACTGAATATTTTGCAGGAGGAAATCGCAGCTTTCGGTGACGGCGAAAATGATTTGGAAATGATTCAGTACGCCGGATTTGGCGTTGCCATGGGCAACGCCGTTGAATCTCTCAAACAGGCGGCGGATTGTGTTGCACCGCCATGTGAGGAAGATGGCGTAGCTCGTGTGCTGGAACAATTTCTTTAAAGAGACTATTGGATGTTTCCAATAAAATAAAATCCGTTGGACCGATGCCCATTCATTGTGGTAAAGACTAAATGTTCATATTCCAGCATGTGAAAGTCAGACAGGAGTGTTTTTATCCATGCTTCCGAGTGGTGGCGGAGTACTGCGCCTTCGGGAAGCTCAAATATGCCATAAGTAGGATATTTGCTATAGGCCGCTGCATATCGGCTGCGATTTCGTTCGTCATCATTCAGAAGAAAATCATTAATATATAAAATTCCGCCGGGTTTTAACACTCTTTTAATTTCACTTAGCAGCTCACGCTGTTCTCCATCAGAGATAATGCAGGTCAAAACAGCAAAAAGAATTACAGCGTCCGCAGAATGAGTTTCCATATCGATGAACGGGTTGGCTTTAATCCGCAGGTCAAGTTCCGGGAACAGGGAATGTCCTCTGGAAATCATACCCTCTGAAAAATCCATTCCAACCAGATTGCGGTATTCGCGCTGATAAAGCTCATGCAAAGTGCGTCCGTATCCGCAGCCAATATCCAGAATCAGGGACAATGGCTTAACATACCTTTCAAACTGTTCGAACTGAAAGGGTGTCGTAAACTGCTTCGTTTCAGAAACACTGTTCCAATATTCTTTTGAATTCATTATTGATAGCCTCCTAACGCAAAAATTTAAAATTTAACTGACAAAATCCATTATAATAGTAAATCAAGAAAGGTGATATGAGATTTCTCATACTACAAGGTGACAAAATGACTCCATTGGATAAAAAGCAGGCAGAAGCATATATGAAACGTTTTCCGCTGCCGGATATTTTTTCGTTTGATATCACTTCATATCTGGAAGTGGTTTGTTTTGAAGCCGACGACATGATCATGCGTGAGGGAGAAAGGCCGTCGGCACTTTATTTTTTGACAGAAGGGCGGGCAAAACTTTTTCTGACCCATGATAATGGACGAATATCTCTGATAAATTTTTTAGAGGCGCCCTGTTTCTTAGGAGAAATGGAATTGCTGAACTCAGGAAGAGAGGCGAATGGCGTGAAAGCAATCACGGCCTGTATCTGCTATGCGATTGATATGACAAAGTGTAAAAAATTGTTGTTGTCTGATAATATGTTTCTGAAATATTTATGCGTTTTTCTAAGCAATAAGGCTACTCAAAATACAAATCATTATTCAAGAAATCAATCTTACCCACTTTCTGCCCGTCTTGCAAAATTTATTCTGAGTACGTCATATAAAGGCTGTTACCGGGAACGCCACACTGAGGTGGCAGAATTTCTAGGCGTCAGTTACCGGCATTTGCTCTATGTCATTGCGGATTTTGTAAAAAAAGGCATTTTATCAAAGAGTAAGCAGGGATATTATATAGAGGATGAAAAGGAATTAAGAAAAATTGGCGGAATGTGATTAAAAAATGGGAATGGATAAATCCGGGCGTTTTGCACGTTCAAGTGAAGCGCATTTGCGAATTCGCACGGAGAATAAAAATCCATTCCCACTTTTTATTTTTAATGATTACTGAGCCTTTATAAGCGCCGCCTCGATAAAGCCGCGGAACAGAGGATGGCACTTGTTTGGTCTGGATTTGAATTCCGGGTGGGCCTGGGTTGCGACGAACCAAGGATGGGAATCCAGTTCAATCATTTCCACGATGCGGCCATCCGGAGATACGCCGCAGAGGCTCATGCCGTTTTCAACCAGTTCCTGACGATAGTCATTGTTGACCTCGTAACGGTGACGGTGACGTTCATCAATTTCACGGGTGCCGTAGAGCTGATAAGCTTTGGAATTCGGGTCAAGAATACATTTGTAAGCGCCAAGTCTCAAAGTACCGCCCAAATCTGTAATTCCGTGCTGGTCCGGCATAATGTGAATGAATGGATGTGTCGTTGCAGGATTCAGCTCGGAGCTGTGGGCATCCGCATATCCGAGAACATGGCGGGCGAATTCCACAATGGCCATCTGCATGCCAAGGCAGAGACCGAGGAACGGAACATTATTTTCACGGGCGTATTGAATAGCTGTGATCTTACCTTCTATACCACGGTCACCAAAGCCGCCCGGGACGAGGATACCGTCCACATCACCGAGAACTTCTGCTACGTTATAAGAGCTGACAAGTTCCGAATCTACCCATTTGATATGGACTTCTGCCCGGTTGGCAACAGCGGCATGCTTTAAAGCTTCCACCACACTGAGGTAAGCGTCATGGAGCTGTACGTATTTTCCGACGAGAGCAACCGTAACTTCCTTTTCAGGATGTTTCCAGGCGTCCACCATAGCTTCCCAGTCCTTTAAGTCCGGTTCCGGACAGTCAATACCGAGACGTTTGCAGACAACATGGGCGAGACGTTCTTTTTCCATGGCCAGAGGAGCTTCGTAGAGAACTTCCACGTCCAGATTTTCAATAACACAATTTTGAGGAACATTACAGAACAGAGAAATCTTATCTTTGATATCATCTGTCAGAGGAAGCTCGGAACGGCAGACGATAACGTCCGGCTGAATTCCAAGGGCCTGAAGGTCTTTGACTGTGTTCTGTGTCGGTTTTGTTTTCATTTCCCCGGAACTGCGGAGATATGGAATCAGTGTAACATGAATCAGCATGCAGTTTTCACGGCCGATATCGTGCTGGAACTGACGAATGGATTCAAGAAATGGCTGACTTTCAATATCGCCGACGGTACCGCCGACTTCAATAATAGCGATTTCTGTCGTTTTATTCTGGTCATTACGGTAAAAACGGCTCTTGATGGCGTTGGTAATGTGCGGGATAACCTGAACGGTATTGCCCCCGAAATCGCCGCGGCGTTCTGCAGATAAAACATCCCAGTAAACCTTTCCGCTGGTCACATTACTCCGGCTGTTTAAAGAGGTATCGATGAAACGTTCATAATGTCCGAGGTCCAGGTCTGTCTCCGTACCGTCATCGGTGACAAACACTTCACCGTGCTGATATGGGTTCATGGTTCCCGGGTCCACATTTAAATATGGGTCAAATTTCTGCATAGTGACACTGTAGCCTCTGGCTTTTAAAAGGCGGCCGAGAGAGGCTGCGGTAATACCTTTTCCAAGGCCGGATACGACACCTCCGGTGACAAAAACGTATTTTACTGCCATGCTTGCTCCTCCTTATACTGTATAAATCAAGGTTGTCAATATTAATAATTAAGTCATTATACACCTAAATTCACAGTTTATCCATACTTTTTTCATCGAAAATTTAGGAACAAGTATTGATTTGAAACCGAAGGACCATTATAATAATTAGATGGCAGCCTGAAAGCGCAGCCAAAGGAGGAAACATGGAAGATAACAACAGAAATGATCAAAATAAAAAAAATGACGATAATAAAAAGAACATACAAAATCTGATTATTATCATGATTACGGCTTTTCTGGCCGTAATGCTGATTCATGGTCTGCTCTCAAAGATGCAGGAAAGCCGACGGGAGGAAGTACCTTACAATCAGTTTTTGGAATGGGTGGATGCCGGAGAGGTAAAGAAAGCAGAGATTAAGTACGATACGATTGAGTTTGTCAAAGACGATTCGGAAAGAGCCATTACCTATTGGACGGGAAAGGTCGATTACGACGGCCTGGCCGAACGGCTGGAGGCCGGCGGTGTGGAATTTAAGGAAGAGGTTACCTCGTCCAGTTCGATGATTTTCTCGCTTTTTATGACCTATATACTTCCGATTCTTGCGATGGTAGCTATGTTCTGGTGGCTCATGCGTTCTATGAAGGGCGGCGGTATGATGGGCGTTGGGAAATCCACGGCCAGAACTTATATGCAGAAAGAAACGGGGATTACGTTTAAAGATGTGGCAGGGCAGGAAGAATCCAAAGAGTCTCTGACAGAAATCGTGGATTTCCTCCACAATCCGGTCAAATATACAAAGATTGGCGCCAAGCTCCCGAAGGGAGCCCTGCTTGTCGGACCGCCGGGAACTGGTAAGACCCTTTTGGCAAAGGCTGTGGCCGGAGAGGCCAATGTCCCATTTTATTCGTTGACAGGTTCGGATTTTGTCGAAATGTTTGTCGGTGTTGGAGCATCCCGTGTCCGTGACCTGTTTAAAAAGGCCCAGGAGACAGCACCGTGCATTATTTTTATTGATGAGCTGGATGCCATCGGTAAGAGCAGAGATTCCCGTTATGGCGGTAATGATGAGCGGGAACAGACGCTGAACCAACTGCTTTCTGAGATGGATGGTTTTGATTCCTCAAAAGGTATTATTGTTCTGGCAGCAACGAACCGACCTGAGATTCTCGATAAGGCGATTCTTCGTCCGGGACGGTTTGACCGTCGGATTATTGTAGAAAAGCCGGATTTGATTGGCCGAGTAGATATTTTGAAGGTCCATGCCAGAAACGTTCATATGGATGAAACTGTTGATTTTGAAGAAATTGCCAAGGCAACATCGGGGGCTGTGGGCTCAGACCTGGCGAACATTATCAATGAGGCCGCATTGCTGGCGGTAAAACGGGGACGTAATGCCGTATCCCAGACAGATTTATTTGAATCCGTCGAAGTAGTCATTGCGGGTAAAGAGAAAAAGGACCGTATCTTAAGCCAGAAAGAACGTAAGATTGTTACTTATCATGAAGTGGGGCATGCGCTGGTGGCGGCACTTCAGAAAAATACGGAGCCTGTTCAGAAGATTACTATTGTTCCGAGAACGATGGGGGCTCTGGGGTACGTTATGCAGGTGCCGGAGGAGGAAAAATTCCTCATGTCTCAGATTGAGATGGAAGAAGAACTTGTGACTATGCTGGCTGGCCGGGCGGCTGAGAGCATTGTTTTTGATTCGGTGACGACGGGAGCTTCCAATGATATTGAGCGGGCAACAGCCATTGCCCGGGCGATGGTTACCCAGTACGGTATGAGTGAGAAGTTTGGACTCATGAGCCTTGAGAGTGTGGAAGACCGTTATCTGAGCGGACATACGGTATTAAACTGCGGCCAGGAGACGGCTACAGAGATTGATAAAGAAGTCATGCAGATTCTTAAAGTGGCTTATGATAAAGCCGTTGAACTGCTGAAAGAAAACAGAGAATGTCTGGACAGAATCGCAGATTTTCTTATAGAAAAAGAAACCATTACCGGTAAAGAATTTATGAAGATTTTCCGGGAAGTAAAAGGTATTCCGGAACCAGAGGAGAAACAGCCGGAATCCGGTCCGGAGGGTGTGGCAAAGGCCGCACAGATTACTGAAAAGGAAGCCGATGAAACAACGGTGGAAGATACAGATGCGGAGAAAGAAATTCCTTCACCGGTGCAGGAGGCGGACGATTCCTGGAAATCGGCAGACAGACCGCAGGAACGGCCGAAACGGTCCGACGGTGTGGAGACCATTGCTTCGCGAAAAATGCCGGAAGATGAGTAATATTTTGAATGATTGAGATAAAAGGTAAACAGCTGGTTTTTCTTAGGAGTTGTTTACCTTTTTTATATTCTATGTGATATAATAGGGACACTTAAAGAAAGCAGGAGGAGTTTCCGGGATGTTTGATATTGAAGAGGAATTAAAAAAGCTTCCGGCAAAACCCGGCGTCTATCTGATGCACAATGAACGGGATGAGATTATCTATGTGGGCAAGGCTGTCCGGCTGAAAAATCGGGTGCGCCAGTATTTTCAGGACAGTCGGAATCTGACACCGAAAATTGCCCGGATGGTGACCCATATTGCCCGGTTTGAATATATTATTACAGATTCAGAGCTGGAAGCTCTTGTTCTGGAATGTAATCTGATCAAAGAATACCGTCCGAAGTATAATACGATGCTGACGGATGATAAAACTTATCCATATATAAAAGTAACAACGGGAGAAGCTTATCCAAGAATCTTGTTTTCCCGGTTGATGAAAAAAGATAAGTCCAGATATTTCGGACCCTATACGAGTGCAGGAGCCGTGAAGGATACAATTGAGCTTCTCAGGAAAATCTATAAAATACGGACATGCCATCGAAATCTGCCGAAGGATATCGGTATCGGCCGGCCATGTTTGTACTACCATATCGGTCAGTGTGACGCGCCTTGTCAGGGAAATATTTCTCAGGCAGATTATCAGAAACAGATTCATCAGGTGCTTCAGTTCCTGGGCGGGAATTATGAGCCGGTGATTCAGATGCTGACAGAAAAAATGATGCAGGCTTCCGAGATTATGGCCTATGAGAAGGCTATGGAATACCGGGATTTAATCCGTAGTATTCAGCAAATTACGGAAAAACAAAAAGTAACAAGTTCTCAGATGGAGGACAGAGATGTCATTGGTTTGGCCCGGGCAGGAAATGAAGCGGTAGTTCAGGTCTTTTTCATTCGGAATGGCCGTCTGATTGGCCGGGATCATTATTATCTTACCGGTGTGGAGAATGAGAGTCGGGCGGAAGTGCTGACTTCTTTCGTGAAACAGTTTTATGGTGAGTCGCCTTTTGTCCCAAGAGAGTTGATGGTTCCGGAAGGGATTGAGGATGAGGACATCATCTTACAGTGGCTGTCTGAAAAACGCGGGCAGAAGGTTATTTTAAGAGTGCCAAAAAAGGGCCAGAAAGAGCGGCTGGTGGAATTAGCCTGTAAAAATGCACTGAATATTTTGAATAAAGACAGCGAGAAATTGAAACGGGAAGAAGCCAGGACAGTAGGTGCGGTGCGGGAATTGGCAGATCTGCTTGGACTGCCGCTGCTGACCCGCATGGAGGCTTATGATATATCGAATATCAGCGGTTTTGAAAAGGTTGGCTCTATGGTCGTCTATGAAAAGGGAAAGCCGAAACGGAGCGCCTACCGCAAATTTAAAATCCGGGACATTCAGGGACAGGATGATTATCACAGTCTGGAAGAAGTGCTGACCCGGCGTTTTACCCATGGGCAGAGGGAGCAAAAAGAGCTGGAAGCTAAAAATATGGATCAGGCGATGGGAAGCTTTTCAATGTTTCCTGATTTGATTTTGATGGACGGTGGTAAAGGCCAGGTGCATATTGCCCAGAAGGTATTGATGGAACTGGGACTGGATATTCCGGTCTGCGGCATGGTGAAAGATGATTTCCACAGGACAAGGGGCATTTATTTTGACGATGAGGAGATTGCCATTGACAGAAGCTCGGAGGCATTCCATCTGGTGACCCGGATACAGGATGAGGCGCATCGCTTTGCCATCGAATACCACAGAAGTCTGCGCAGTAAGACTCAGGTGAAATCGGTTCTGGAGGACATACCGGGGATTGGCGAAGCACGGCGGAAGGCGCTGATGCGCTATTATGGCGATATACAGAAAATCCGGGAGGCTTCCGTGGAGGATTTAAAGCAGGTTCCATCGATGAATGAGGCGGCCGCGGAATCGGTCTATGCGTTTTTCCGAAAACAGCCGCATTGATGTTACCCGGCTGATATGATATACTTTATCGTGCGGAGCCTGACGGAGCACGCCCGCCCGAAGGGCATGCAATACGGTATGCCCGAATGGGTATACTGTGAACAGTTAACGTGATGGTTCACATCGGAGAACGTGAATAACGAAAGGGGTAAAAAAATGTTTGATAATATACCGACAAATTACCATGTAAAATTGAGCAAGATTATGGAGCCGTTGAAATTAACCCTTCTGAATCCGGAAGTGGATGTGGATAAGGTGGAAATCCGCCAGTCGGATGTGAATCGTCCGGCCCTGCAGCTGGCAGGCTTTTTTGAGCATTTTGACTTTGAACGTCTGCAGATCGTGGGCATGGTGGAAAGCGCTTATGTTGAAATGAATTATGAGGACCATGGAGTGAAGATGTACGAGAAAATTTTTCAGGCCGGGATTCCGTGTATGGTTTTCTGCCGCAACCTGAAACCGGCGGATGAGGTCATTGAACTGGCAACACGGTACAAGATACCGCTGATGCTTTGTCCGGACGGCACCTGTGGCTTTATGAATAAATCGATTCGTGTTCTTCAGGAAGAACTGGCGCCGAGAATTTCTATTCACGGTGTTTTAGTGGACGTTTTTGGAGAGGGCGTTCTCATTATCGGCGAGAGCGGCATAGGTAAGAGTGAAGCCGCCCTGGAGCTGATCAAGCGTGGGCACCGTCTCGTATCCGATGATGTGGTAGAGATTAAGAAAATCAGCGATACGGAGCTTGTCGGTACGGCACCGGATATTACCCGGTATTTTATTGAACTTCGGGGGATCGGTATTATCAATGTCAAATCCCTGTTTGGCATCCAGAGTGTCCGGGAGACTCAGAAAATCAGTCTGGTCGTTAAGCTGGAAGCCTGGGACCGGGAGCGGGAATATGACCGTCTTGGTCTGGATGAGCAGTTTACCGAATATCTTGGCAATAAAGTTGTCTGCCATTCCATCCCGATTCGTCCGGGCCGAAATGTGGCCGTGATCGTTGAATCAGCAGCGATTAATTATCGTCAGAAACAGATGGGCTATAATGCGGCTCAGGAATTGTACCGCAGAGTGACGGGAAACCTTCAGGGAAAGCAGGATGAGTTTTAATATGAAGCAGTGGACGATTGGTGTGGATGTGGGCGGAACGGAAATTAAATTCGGCCTGTTTGATGATAAACTTAAAGAGAAATGGTCCATCCCGACGAACGTGTCGGAGGATGGTTCTCATATTCTTCCGGAAATTGCGGAAACTATTGTTGAAAAATGCCATGCTTTTGGTGTGGACATATCCAATCTGGCAGGGGTAGGTATGGGACTTCCGGGACCGGTGCTTGACGGAAATATGGTCAGAGGATGTGTCAATCTCGGCTGGTCTGATGTGGAAGCGGCCCGGGAATTATCAGAGCTTTTAGCCGGAGCATTTGGCTGCGCTCCGGAAGATATTCCGGTGCGTGCTGCCAATGATGCCAATGTGGCGGCCCTGGGGGAAATGTGGCTTGGCGGAGGAAAGTCTTGCAAAAGTCTGATCATGGTCACCCTCGGAACCGGCGTGGGAGGCGGCATTGTCATTGATGGCCGGATATATAACGGTGCTTCGGGCTGTGCCGGTGAGATTGGACATATCATCTGCGTGGATGAAAAGAATATTACGGGAAACTGCAGCTGCGGCAACCGGGGATGTCTGGAACAGATAGCATCGGCGACGGGAATCGTGAAGTATGCCCGGCATTATTTGGATGAAACGGACATACCATCTGTATTGAGAGAATTATTGCAGGAAAAAGGAAATATCAGTGCAAAAGATGTGTTTGATGCCGGAAAAGCCGGAGACCGGGCGGCAGAACAGATCATTGATACGGTGACCAATTATCTTGGCCGTGCTCTGGCGGGAATTTCTGCAGTAATAAATCCGGAATGTATTCTGATCGGAGGCGGTGTTTCGGCCGCCGGAGAATATTTAAGGGAAAAAGTGGCCGGACATTTCAGGACACAGGCCTTTTCAGGACTTAAAAATACGCCGGTGCGGCTGGCAGCCCTGGGAAATGAGGCAGGAATTTCCGGTGCGGCCTATATGATGATTTCTGAAAGAAGTAGAGAGGATAACATTTTATGACATTAGCAGAACAATTGGAAACGGTGATCGGGCAGGGACAGGTTTGTGAGAATGAACCGATGAAAAACCATACGACGTTTCGAATCGGAGGGCCGGCAGATATTTTTGCCTGTCCGAAGACCGAAGAAAGCCTGATTCGCGGATTAAAATGGTGCAGAGAGAAAAAAATTCCTTTTTATGTTATAGGAAACGGAAGTAATCTTCTTGTGGGCGATAAAGGTTTTCGGGGTGTCGTTTTTCAGGTTTGCAAAAACCTGGATGCTGTGGAGACAGAGGATGCACCGTCGGGAATCTGTGTTCGTGCAGGGGCCGGCGTGATGCTGGCGAAGCTGGCAAAGGATATCTCGGCCCGAGGCTATACCGGTTTTGAATTTGCCACGGGAATACCGGGAACGCTTGGCGGTGCGATAACGATGAATGCGGGAGCCTATGGCGGCGAAATGAAACAGGTTCTTGTATCTGTCCGGGCAGTAAATATGTCTGGTGAGATTCTGGAATTTTCTTTAAAAGATCTGGAACTGGGGTATCGTACCAGTCGTATTCAGAAAGAGGCGCTGATTGTTTTATCTGCAGTTTTAAAGTTTGATCAGGGCGACGCGGAGGCCATTTCGGAACGGGTAGAGGAACTTTCAAGACAGAGGAAGGAAAAACAGCCGCTGGAATACCCGAGCGCAGGCAGTACTTTTAAACGGCCGGAGGGTTATTTCGCAGGTAAGCTGATTCAGGATGCGGGCCTGAAAGGCTATCGGGTCGGCGATGCCATGGTATCGGAAAAGCACAGTGGTTTTGTGATCAATGCAGGAGCGGCTACGGCTTCCCAGGTACGGCAGTTAATGCAGGATGTGGATGCGATCGTCTATGAAAAGTTCCAGGTACATTTGGAGCCGGAAGTGAGGCTGATCGGAGAGTTTTAAGAAAGAAGGCAGATAAATGCGTTTTGTTATTGTGACAGGAATGTCCGGAGCAGGAAAAAGTTCCGTATTAAAAATGTTAGAGGATATCGGGTACTTTTGCGTGGATAATCTTCCGGTGCCTCTTCTGCCGAAATTTGCGGAGCTTGTGTCCGCTCAGGGAGAAAATGCCATGCACCAGGCAGCCCTTGGTATTGATATACGAAGCGGCGAGGGTCTTGCGACGGTGAACAAAGTTCTTGAAAATATCGAAGATTTGGAAATAAATTACGAAATTCTGTTTTTAGACTGTGAAGACGCAGTTCTTATTAAACGTTATAAAGAGACGCGTCGGCAGCATCCGCTGGCTGTAGGAGGACGGATTGAAGATGGCATTAAAAATGAGCGGAAAAAGATGGAATTCTTAAAGCAGCGGGCCAATTATATCATTGATACGAGCCAGATGCTGATTCGGGACCTGAAGGGCGAGGTAGATAAAATTTTCGTTAAAAATGAACCCTATCAGAATTTTTATCTGACTGTATTGTCTTTTGGTTTTAAATATGGAATTCCGACGGATGCGGATCTGGTTTTTGACGTTCGGTTTCTGCCAAATCCTTACTATGTGGAGAGTCTTCGTAAAAAGACGGGAAATGAACCGGAAGTCCGGGATTATGTTTTGAATTGCAAAGAAGCCGGCATGTTTTTGGATAAGGTTGAGGACTTGCTTGTATTCCTTGTACCCCAATATATTAAAGAGGGAAAAAATCAACTGGTGATTGCTGTTGGATGTACTGGCGGTAAACATCGTTCAGTAACGATGGCCAATGGAATTTATCAGCGGCTGGCAGCGAAGAATTACAGCGCCAAGGTGGAACACAGGGATGTATCCAAGGATGCGCTCAGAAATAAATAAATCCGGTCCCGGAAGGATGGATTGAGGTGAGATCATGTCTTTTTCAAGTCGTGTAAAGGAAGAATTATCCTATCAGACAGGCAGCGCCATGCACTGCCGGATTGCCGAGATCGCGGCGATTCTAAGCATGTGCGGGCAGATTTTTCAGGAAGAAGATGGGAAAGTATCGATAAAAATACAAACAGAAAACCTTGCGGTCGCAAGAAAATACTTTACATTGTTGAAAAAAACATATAATATAGATGTTGACATATGCATAAGGAGTCATATCCATACTGGAAAGAGCCGTACATATATACTGGAGGTAACAGACGATTATGCCGCCAGGAAAATCTTGAGTTCAGTGAAGTTTATGAATGGCGACGGAGAGATTGAGGAAGACTATGCGATAGTTCATTCAATGGTTCTCCGGAAGGCATGTTGTAAACGTGCGTTTTTACGAGGGTTGTTTTTATGCGCCGGTTCCATCAGTGAACCGGAAAAAACCTATCATTTTGAAATTGTATGCGGGACACCGGAGCGGGCTCAGCAGATATGCGATATGATGAAAACATTTAATATCGACGGAAAATGTATTACCCGAAAGAAGTATCACGTTGTGTACATTAAGGAAGCGTCTCAGATTGTAGATATGCTCAATGTCATGGAAGCCCATGTTTCCCTGATGGAACTGGAGAATATCCGGATTTTGAAGGAAATGAGGAATTCTGTAAATCGGCGTGTAAACTGTGAAACGGCAAACATTTCCAAAACGGTATCTGCGGCGGTAAAACAGATTGAGGATATCACGTATATCCGGGATACCGTAGGATTCAGTGAACTGACAGATGGCTTAAAGGAGATTGCACAGCTTCGGCTGCAGTATCCGGAAGCGTCATTGGTAGAACTGGGTAGATTATTGTCGACTCCTGTAGGTAAGTCGGGTGTAAATCACCGATTACGTAAGTTGAGTGTATTAGCGGACGAATTGAGGTCCGGAAATTAGCAAAGGGTAGAAAGGCAAGGTACAATTATGGTTTCAAAGAGCATGACGATTAATATTCCAAAAGGGCTGGAAGCCCGGCCGGTAGCATTGCTTGTTCAGGTGGCAAGTCAATACGAGAGCAGCATTTACGTGGAGATTCAGGAAAAAAAGGTAAATGCGAAGAGTATTATGGGAATGATGAGTCTTGGTCTGGCTGAAGGCGAAAAGATTACAATCATTGCGAATGGACCGGATGAAGACGCTGCGGTGGATGCAATTGACAAATATATTTCAAAGCAATAATAATGTAAACATGTTCCTTAAATCGAAGGTGCAGGGATGCGCCTTCGATTTTCTAAAAATATGAGATAAAAAGAAAGGGTGGAAAAGGGATGAATACTAAGGGAATCAGGAAATTTAAAAAAGTACTGGTGGCAAACCGGGGAGAAATCGCAATTCGTATTTTTCGTGCTTTAAATGAGCTTGGAATCGGTACTGTTGCCGTTTTCTCAAAAGAAGATAAGTACGCTATGTTCCGTACAAAGGCAGATGAAGCATACTTGTTAAATCCGGATAAGGGGCCGGTAGATGCTTATCTGGATATCGATACCATTATTCGCATAGCAAAAGAGCATCAGGTAGATGCGATCCATCCGGGTTATGGATTCTTATCTGAAAATCCATATTTTGCAGAGGCTTGTGAAAAGAGCGGAATCGTATTTATCGGACCGACAGCGGGCATGATGCGGGCTATGGGCGACAAGATTTCTTCAAAGAAGATGGCAATGGAAGCTGAAGTGCCGACGATTCCGGGAATTGATAAAGCTGTGGAAAATTATGAGGAAGTCGAAAAGGCTGCTGATTTTATCGGTTATCCGGTCATGCTGAAAGCTTCTAACGGCGGCGGCGGTCGCGGTATGCGTATTGTGAATTCGGCGGACGAGCTTGAGAAAGCTTATCGTGAAGCGAGAGAAGAATCCAGAAAAGCTTTTGGTGACGAACAGATTTTCATTGAAAAATATTTAAGAAGTCCAAAACACATTGAAGTTCAGATTCTGGCAGATAATCACGGCAACGTTGTTCATCTTTATGATCGTGACTGCTCCGTGCAGAGACGCCATCAGAAGGTTGTGGAATATGCACCGGCCTTCACTGTACCGGATGAGGTACGTGAAGAAATTTTTGCAAGTTCGATCCGTCTGGTAAAACATGTGGGTTACC
>CABRLU010000051.1 GCA_902471845.1 uncultured Lachnospiraceae bacterium
GACCTTCACCGCCAAAGCTCATCGTCAGAACCATCCCTCCCGGTGTCAGATTAATCAACACGACCCCGGCAAAGCCAATGACACAGCCAAGCATTTTCTCCCGGGTCAGCTTTTCCTGTCGAAAGATAAGACTTGCCGTTAAAATGGCGATAAATACATTCGATCCAACAATAATCGATGCTTTCGTTCCTGCCGTATTAGCCAGCCCGATATAAAATAATATGTACTGCAAAATAGTCTGAAACAGGCTGATCAATGCCGCGTGTTTCCACTCTGCGCCAGCAGGTTTTAAAAATTTTCCTGAAGTAAAACTTCCAAAAAGAATGACCAGAATTCCCGCAAGGAAAAAACGGCACCCCGCAAATAATATCTGGGCTGCCGTCTCTCCGGACGCAATCTGAAACCATTCATAGCCGATTTTAACACCTGGGAAAGCGCTTCCCCAAAGGAAGCAGCTTATCGATGCCAAAAGGCACACTACCCAGGTCTTTTTTAAATATTCACTCATAACATCCGATACAGATCTTCATATCTGCGCGCCGACATATTCCAGGAGAAATCTGCGGCCATGGCCCGATCGATGATCTTATTCCACTCCCGTTTTTTGTCATAGTAGATATGTTTTGCATAGTTGATAATATCCATCATTTCATGGGCATTATAATTTGCAAAGCTAAAGCCTGTACCTGTAGATTCATATTCGTTGTATGGCTGAACCGTATCCTTTAAACCACCGGTCTCACGGACGATTGGAACTGTACCGTAACGCAGGCTCATCAACTGGCTGAGACCGCAAGGCTCAAACAGCGACGGCATAAGAAAAGCATCACAGGAACCGTAAATCTTGTGGGACCTCTCATCCGAATAAAAGATGTTCGCCGACACCCGTTCCGGATATTTCCATGCAAAATGCCGGAACATATTCTCATACTTACTGTCGCCAGTTCCGAGGACGACAAGCTGAGTATCCTCTGTACAGATCTGGTCCATCATGTAGGCTACCAGATCCAGTCCTTTCTGGTCGGTCAGACGGGATACAAGACCAATCATAAACTTATGTTCATTTTGTTCCAGTCCCAATTCAGCCTGCAGGGCCAGTTTATTTTTTACTTTCACTTTCCGGAAGTTGATCGCATTATAATTATACGGCAGAGCCTGATCTGTCTCCGGATTATACTCATCATAATCAATACCATTCAAAATACCGCTGAGCTGTCCGGAACGGGCACAGAGCAGTCCGTTCAAACCTTCACCGTAGAACGGCATCTTAATCTCTTCCGCATAAGTTGGACTGACCGTCGTAATCCAGTCCGCATAGACAAGTCCGCCTTTCAGATAATTGGCATCCTTATAAGCTTCCAGCTTGTCCGGCGTAAACAGATATCCCGGCAAACCGGTAATGTTCATAATATCTTTTGGATTCCATGTTCCCTGGAATTTCAAATTATGAATCGTCATGACTGCTTTCATCCGGGCAAAGAAATCACCGCGGCAGAAATCTGTCTTTAAGTACACAGGCACAAGTCCTGTCTGCCAGTCGTGGCAGTGAACCACATCCGGCTGGAAATCGATAAGCGGCAAAATCGAGAGGGCTGCTTTACTGAAATAAGCAAACTTTTCCAAATCCCAGACGCCATCTTCATACGGTTTATCTCCATAAAAATAATATTCATTATCTATAAAATAAAACGTAATTCCGCCCCACTCAAGTTCCATCACACCGACATATCGGTTTTCTCCGGCAAAATCCATATAAAAATGGGTCCGGTATCTCATCTGATTCCGGTAATGTTCGGGAATCGCCCGATATTTTGGGATAACAACACGGACATCGAATTCATCTTTGTTAAATGATTTTGGCAATGTGCCGGCAACGTCCGCTAATCCCCCTGTTTTTATAAACGGTACAGCTTCCGACGATACAAATAATATCTTCTTCATAATAATCCGTTTCCTCCCTCAAACACATTTATTGTATATATTATACAATATTTGAGAGAACATTAAAAGATATTTATTTATTTTAACCCTTTGTTTTATACTCCAGACGCATTTTATCTGAAATCAGGGCGATAAATTCCGAATTTGTCGGTTTGCCCTTTCCGGTATTGATGGTGTAACCGAACAGCTCATTGATCGTATCCATTTTTCCTCGGCTCCAGGCCACCTCGATGGCATGGCGGATGGCCCGTTCCACCCGGCTCGGTGTCGTCTGATTCATTTTCGCAATGGTCGGATACAATACTTTCGTAATAGAGTTAATGACTTCCCGATTCTCCACCGACATAATAATCGCATCTCTCAAATACTGGTATCCTTTAATATGAGCCGGCACACCGATTTCATGAATAATGTTCGTGACGTCCGTCTCAAGATTTCGCGGTGAATATTCGTTCACGCCCTCAGATACCATGCTATGCTTAGTATGAACAAGCTTCGCCGTCTTATCCCTCTGAACCTGTTTTATTTTATTTAAAACAACCTCATTATCAAATGGTTTCATAATATAGTAACTGGCTCCCAGGCCAAAGGCATCTTCCGTAATGTTTTCCTGCCCGATAGCTGAAATGACAATAAATGCCGGTTTCTTTTTGAGGTTTTTCTCCCGATTCACTTTCTGCATGACCTCAAGGCCGTCAAGTTTCGGCATGATCAGGTCAAGAAGCACCACATCCGGCTCTTTTTCCCGAATCAATTCCAGCGCCTGAACGCCGTCCCCACCTTTTCCGACAACAGAAATACTATTGTCTTCACTCAAAATATTTTCCAAAAGCCCCAACATCCGCTCATTATCATCCACAATCGCCACATTAATTTTGCTCACCTTGTTCTCCTCCTTCTGTCTTCGAAACTATTTGTATTATATTCTCTGAAAAAGGATTATCGCAAGACTAACCAATCCCAATCTTCGACCCCACCTGACCCCATTTGACACCGGATGACCTGAGTCGACATTTTTATGCAAAGATTCTTCTATAAAACATCAAATAATCTGCTAAACTTGCACTATGAAGCCTTTTTTGACGGCATCGGAACCGGGTGTCTCCGACTCACGGAATCTCCGGATCCCGTATCTGATAACGCCGGCTCCACTCCTTTGTCTCATCATTCCGCACTGTCTCGGAGGCATGCCGGGCCAGGAAACGGGTCAACGGATACACATCAATCCAGATTTCATTGGTTCCTTCCCGCTGAGACTCATCAAAAATCAACTGCATCCCCAGATGCAAGTGGTACACGTCAATATTATTGGTGTTTTCTTCCGCACTGTAGCCGGTGCGGCCCATATACCCGATCACATCCCCGGCCTGTACAACATCTCCCTCTTCCAGCCCTTCCGCATAGGGCCTGTCCTGTCTCAGATGGGCATAATAGTAATAGCGTTTGCCGTCGAAACTGTCAATTCCGATCCGCCAGCCGCCAAACTGATTCCATCCAAGAGCCCGAACCGTTCCGCCCTCAATGGCGATGATCGGCGTCCCAACTTGTCCCAGTATATCATGTCCCAGATGGGTTCTCTGATAACCATAGCTTCTCGACGCTCCAAAATCATCATATTCTGAGTAAGGAAAACCTTTGGCAATCGGACTAAAGGCCTTCAGTCCATAAACCTGCTTCCAGACAGTATTTTCGACGTCGCCTGTTCCCGTACCGCTTCCAGATTCCGTCTCTTCGGACACCTCTGTTGGCTGCTCCACCTCATAAACTCCGACCATACCGCCAAGCACCGCCTCATAGGCTTCCAGATAATAATCATAATATTTTAAATCCGCCGTCAAAGCTTCAATCCCCTGAGCCTGAATCTTTTCCACCGCCTCCGTCATATCTTTTTCCTTAAAACAGCTGAAATCGCCGCCATACTGTACAGCAAGATAGGCCAGAAGTTCAATCCAGTTTACATGAGCATCGGACATGTACGTTCCAATGTCATAGTCATACGCCTGACTTAAGGCTTCACAGCTCACATCAAAATCGACCCACCGGATATAATCCTCTTCCTCCGATGAGGTCTGTCCACGCTCCGACGTTTCGCCGATGTTTGCCTCCGCATTAACCAATGTTCCCATTGACAACCGCTTCATCGCTCCAAATACAATCAAAAAAGCCAACAGCATCATCTCTGCCTGAACAATATGATTATTCCTGCTCTTTTCCTCCATGCGCCACCTCCACACTTCCGATCATTTCATAATAGTGTATGCGGAAAAAAGAATAATCATGAAAGACTTATTTTTTAAAGGTCTTCTCAAAAACGGTCAATCATGCCATACTTAAATTAACCCAAACGGTTAATGGAGGTGTTCCTATGAATGACAAATTTTTTTCTCTGCCGGAAGAAAAGCAGCAGCGCATCATTAACGCCGGCTATCATGTATTCAGCAAAAACAGTTACAAAAAAAGTCCTGTCGGCGAAGTCGCCCTGACGGCCGGTATCAGTAAATCCCTGCTTTTTCACTACTTTCATAATAAAAAAGAGCTCTATCTCTTCCTGTGGAATAAAGCTGCTGAAATAACGATAGAAACTGTAAAAGCCTACGCCTGCTATGAAACTGAGGATCTGTTTGAAATGATGCGCCGCGGAATGTATGCTAAACTGGCTGTCATGAAAAAATATCCGGATCTGACCGCATTTACTCTGAAAGCCTTTTACGAAAAAGAACCGGAAATTGTCTTCGAAATTCAAAAAAGCTATGCCGATATTATCCGAAGCAGTGCCGCCATTTTTATGCCGAAACTCAATCCGGCAGATTTCCGTCCCGGCCTGGACCTGGAAATGATCATCAAAACCATGTACTGGACTACGGAAGGTTATTTGTGGAAGGTACTGCAGCTGGACTCCTTTGACTTTGACCAACTGGAAAAAGATTTTCTGGAAATCCTGGACTTCTGGAAAATTGCCTATTGTCGTGAAAATCAAGAAGAATCAACATCCTTCTGCCATAAAAAGCCAGAGAAAGGAAACATCAAATGAAAATTATTCAAACAGAAAATCTCAGCAAATACTACGGCAAGGCCCGCGGAATCATCGACATGAATCTTTCTGTCGAAGACGGGGATATTTTCGGCTTTATCGGTCCCAACGGTGCCGGAAAAAGTACGACTATCCGTACCCTGCTCGGCCTGATTTCGCCAACCTCAGGCAGCGCCCGGATTTTTGATAAAGATATCCTGAAAGATCATATCGAAATTCTGTCCCGAATCGGATACATGCCCTCTGAAGCCATGTTTTATCACGGAATGCGTGTAGAAGAGGTCCTACGTCTGTCCGCCTCACTTCACGGCAAAAACTGCCGGGACGAGGCCCATCGTCTGTGTGAGCGATTCAAATTGGATACAAAAAAGAAGGTTGAAGAGCTTTCTCTCGGAAACCGGAAAAAAGTATCCATTGTCTGTGCCTTTATGCACCAGTCGGACTTGTATATACTGGATGAGCCAACCAGCGGGCTGGATCCACTGATGCAAAAAGCCTTTTTTGAATTAATTCATGAAAAAAATAAGCAGGGAGCCACTATTTTTCTCTCTTCCCATGTTCTCTCAGAAATTCAGCATCACTGCAAAAATGCCGCCATTATTCGGGAAGGCCGTCTGATTGCCTGCGATTCTGTAGAAAAACTTACGGATACAAAGGCCCGACGCGTTACACTGCACGGTATTTCCTCGCCGCCCCGACTGGATAACACAAAAAACATATCCTGCACCGAAAACTCTGTCAGTTTTTTATATGACGGCGACATAAAAGTTTTAATTGCCGAACTGAATCAGCTGCCTGTCACTGACATGACCATCACTGAACCTGAACTGGAGGAAATCTTCCTGCATTATTACACAAAGGAGGCTGATATTTTATGACCCTCTTTCTCCATGAAATCAAACAAAACCGTCTGGCATTTTTAATCTGGACCTTCTCCATTGCCCTCATGCTTCTTATATGTATGATGATGTTTCCTGAAATAAACACCGGCATGGAGGATATGAACGATATGTTTGCCAACATGGGCAGCTTCACTCAGGCCTTTGGAATGGACCGCTTAAACTTCGGTGATGTCATGGGATTCTATGCCATCGAATGCGGCAATATTCTGAGCATTGGCGGCGGATTTTTTGCAGCTCTTTTAGGCATCAATGCCCTTGCAAAAGAGGAAAAAGAACGGACCGCCGAATTTCTTCTGACCCACCCAATCCGACGTTGGACAGTTATCTTCCAAAAACTGCTGGCCATTCTTTTTGAGCTGCTCCTTATGAACATGATCGTTATGGCAGTATCTGCCCTGTCCTTTGCTTTCATCGGTGAAGAACTGGCCGTCAGAGAATTCCTGCTGCTCCACGGTGCCTACACGGTTCTCCAACTGGAAATTGCCTGCATCTGTTTCGGCATCTCCGCCTTTATCCGGCGCAGCGGTGTGGGCGCCGGTCTCGGCCTTGCCGCCCTGCTCTACTTTTTAAACCTCTTTAAAAACATCAGCAGCCAGGCCGAATTTCTGAAATACATTACACCCTTTGCCTATGCTGAGGCCGCTGATATTATATCTGAAAGCGCCGTTGATATGCACCTGCTGGCCCTCGGTCTCCTTTATGCGGCCATCGGCATTGGTACAGCCTTTCTCAAATATACAAGAAAAGATATTGCCGCGTGATATCTTAAAAGGGATATGTTCTACAGAACATATCCCTTTGCATAACATGCTGCTATATAATCCCGAGGCTGATAATAAAAATCCGTGTTGTAATCTGAGATGCTATCATCAATCCAAGAATGATAAACATCCCAAATTCCTTCCAGTATATCTTCGTCCGAATAACTGTCTTCAATCAAACGTTCATATACCTCACCGATCGTCCAATAATCCGGAACATTATACTTACAATCTGCTTCATTATCAAATATCCCATCTTTAATCTGACATTCTTCTATAAATTCTGCTGCAACTTTTTCAATCGGCTCACAATGCAAAACATCTGCATATTCATAAATTCTCTCTAAAATATCCCGTCCTAATAAACCAACAACTTCTTTTCTTTTCTTCTTTTTCGTTCTCCCTATAAATTCAATCAGGCTGCAAGTGTAAAATAACATACTATTATTTTTTGTTCCCATAGACTTCCTCGCTTCCTTCAAATGTTAATGTATCCAATGCCGAAATTGTATGAAAACTTATTTGATGTGTCGGATGATTAAATTTTGCTAATTCCCAGAACGCCGCTCTCGAAATCTTTTTATCTATAAAATTTTGTACATAATTGAAAATTGTATCATTTGCCATTGGTCCCTCTACTATATCATATGTATGTGGTTTTCCCAATCTGCAAGCAACAATAAAATCCAGCCACTCTTCTGTCATATCTTTGAATTTCAAATACCTTAATTGTTCATTTGGTACATACACATATTTATTAATATACCCTTTTTTGCCGTATCGAGTTGCCCACCGTTCAGCCTGTTCTCTATAACGAGTACAATAAAAGCCAAAATAAAAATCTTTATTAAATATCGCTTTCCTTATTTCAGGAAATTCCACAATATCTTTACTGCCATGAAATAAAACCATATGCTCTCCTTTTTTGCCTCAAAGTACACTTTTGTATTATATTATATCATCATTACAATTTCTTTCACAACAATATTTCCATAAACTGTCATACTTTCTTATTCAGCATCCCCTTGACATTATCGAACTTTTGTTCTAAACTTATTTTATTAAAAGAACGTATGTTTGTATTTTCTGATGAAGAAAGGAGAGCCTCATGTCCAACATTTATATCGCTATTGATTTAAAAAGTTTCTACGCTTCCGTCGAATGTGTTGAACGGGGGCTCGATCCACTGACAGCCAACCTGGTAGTCGCCGACGAGAGCCGCACCGATAAAACCATCTGCCTGGCTGTCTCGCCTTCCCTGAAAGCCTATGGCATCCCCGGCAGGCCCAGATTATTTGAAGTGAAACAGAAATTAGAGCAGATTAAAGCAGCCACCGGAAAAACGATTGATTTCATTATTGCCACACCACAGATGCAGCGATACATCGATGTATCCGCCGATATTTATAATATCTATCTGAAATATATAAGTGCTTCGGATATTCATGTCTACTCCATTGACGAGGTTTTTATGGACGTGACCTCTTATCAGTCTGTCTATTGCAACCCGGATGGAACATCTATGTCACCTCATGATTTGGCAAAAACCATCATTCTGGATGTGCTTAAACAAACGGGTATTACCGCCACAGCCGGAATCGGCCCTAATCTTTATCTTGCAAAAATTGCCATGGATATTGTGGCAAAACATGTAGACGCGGATCGGGATGGTGTTCGAATTGCCGAACTGGATGAGATGAATTACCGAAAACTGCTTTGGGATCACCGCCCCCTTACCGCCTTCTGGCGCATTGGAAATGGAATTGCTAAACGTCTGACAGCAAATGCCATGTATACGATGGGCGATGTGGCGATGATGTCGCTATGCAATGAGGATTTATTATTCCGCCTTTTCGGCATTGACGCTGAACTGCTGATCGATCACGCCTGGGGTGTGGAACCGGTCACCATGGAAGATATCAAAAATTATAAGCCAAGCAGTAATTCCGTCGGTTCCGGACAGGTACTTTCATGTCCCTATTCTAAGGATAAAGGGCGTCTGGTCGTCCATGAAATGACCGACAGTCTGGCACTGGATCTGGTTGACAAAGGTCTTGTCACCAATCAGGTCGTACTCCATATCGGATATGACAAAAACTCAGAAAATTATTCCGGCCCGATGCATACCAATCATTTTGGCCAATCTGTACCCAAACCGGCCCATGGAAGCGTGAATCTAAATTCTTATACTTCCTCTGCCATGGAACTCGGAACAGCTGCTCTGTCACTCTATGACCGTATTGTAGACCCAAAGTTGTCGATTCACAGACTGAGTGTTACTTTTAATAATGTTATTGATGAATCCAGGGCAGTGACCTATATTCAATACGACCTGTTTACCACGCCGGCAGAAATCGACCAAAAAGAACAGATTTTAAAACGAGACAGAAAAATCCAGCAAGCCATACTGGATATTCAAAAGAAATATGGGAAAAATGCTATATTAAAAGGCATGAGTTTAGAAGAGGGAGCAACGGCCATTGAGCGCAATGGTCAGATTGGCGGTCACAAGGCTTAATAGCAACCTGATTTACTCATCCAAAATCCAAGGGAGGCATCTGCATGTCTTTAAATATCTCCAATCGATACGACGATATTATAAATCTGCCGCGGCCGGAATCCAAACATCCCCATATGTCCAACGCTGACCGGGCAAAGATATTTTCCCCTTTCGCTGCTCTGAAAGGTCACACTGAGACAATACGTCAAAAAGAAATCCTGCGGGTAAACAAAATTGACTTATCCGATGAAATGGCTGCCTCTCTTAACGAAAAGCTCGCCCTTTTAGAAAAAGGCCAGATGATCACGGTAATTTATTTCTTTTCCGCCCCCGGACCTGATGGTTCCGGCGGAACCGCTGAAGGCATGTATGTGACCCTCTCCGGAATAATTAAACGGCTGGATTCCATTTCCAGAATTCTGGAAATCGATGATCATAAGATAAACTTTGATGATATCGCAGATATCACATCTGACAAATTCCCAACCTGAAATGAATCAACGAGTAATGTCCGCAGGATGTCGCACAATGTGGAATACAGCATTTGTATCAACCCGTCCGCTCTCCATCATTGTTCCGCAAAATGGGCAATTCATACTTTCTCCTCCTTTTCTTTCCTGTTTTTCAGGATACCTGTCTATTCTCATGTGACTTCAAAAATTATTTTCAGCCGTCAATACTGAAATATTGCATTTCATTAAATTCGTCATCTAAAAATTCAAAGCTAAAAATGTGAATGTCATCAAATGTCTGTTCACAATATGTCACCTGCCCATTATCTATATCAATCATTGGCTTTCCCAGTTTTTCTTCAATTTCTTCCAACGAAATATTTCCGTACATCTCTTGAATATCCGTATGCATGAATTCAATAATCCTGGATAAATTGCTTTTATAATTTGCAGCAATTATTTTAGCCTGATTTTCATAGTCTTCCGCAGGTTCTTTTTCCCATCGAAACACTATTTCACCTATTTCTAACGTATAAGCTCCCTGTTCATCATTAAATTTTATCATGTTCCAATCCCCCTATCTTATGCTAAATCTATTTACTAGTAAATTATAAACCTTATCCCAGGCAGGACGCAAATACAGAGTTTCCATATTTTCAAAAATAGTGTATAGTAATACCGAGGTGAACTAACAATGACTTTTTTGGAAGTAGCCGCTGCCAATATGGTAAGTTTGACCATAACCGGCCTGTTATTAATTATAGAAGCATCGATTTTAGTAGGACGGACCACAGGCCGTGGGCTTCGATACCTTCTACGGATTTTAGGAGCACTTCTTCTTTTCATCATCAGCTGTGCTTTCCTTGGTGCCGTCATGCTGAAAGCCGGATGGATGAATATCCCTTATCTCTCTGACGGTCTTATCGAATACTCTCAGATTGTCGTCGGAACACTGATTCTGAGAGCCTTATACGGGATGGAATGGAAACTGTGCTGGTTTACAACGCTCATTATTTCTGTAACTTCAAACGCAGGCTCCTATCTCGGACTGCTGTTTATGCCCTACAGGGTGATTCATCTGGCCGTCATGGAAGAACGGTTGACATACATGTTCTTTTTATGGGTCGTTTCTCCCCTCTTTCTGATTCTGGTTCTTGTCGTCCTGTATAAGACCGGAGCCGGACGGCATTATCGGCAATGGCTGAATTATGGAGTTATCCGAAAGGATATGCTTATTTTTATGAGCAGTTATCCATTATTGCTGACATTTATCAGCCGGATGATTGAGCAATTCGAAAGTGAAAATGGCAACAATTTAATGATTACGATTTTTCTACTTATACTGACCTACATGATTTTTGTCCACATCAGCCGCCAGGACATGCAAAAAAATCAAATCAAAGCCCAACAGGTAAATCTGCAGCAACAAATGGCTTACATCGAAAATCTTGAAAGTCTCCAGCAGGAAACACGACGTTTCCGGCATGACTTTAAAAATATGATGTCCGGCATGTATCTTCAGGCAAAGGACGGAGACATGGCGGCTGTTCAGGCTTTTATTCAGGATATGACAACCGATTTTGATACACAGGTGGGCAATCAGCTCAAACTAATGAACCAACTTGCCAATATCCATGAGCTTTCGGTGAAAAGTTTGCTTCTGACCAAATTGGAAACGATAAAGCAGAAAAATATTCGCTGTAACCTGGAAGTTCTTCGCCCCTTCGACACGACCCGTATGCGCAGTATGGATTTATGCCGGTGTCTGGGAATTGTCTTAGATAATGCCATTGAAGCTGTTCAGGGTCACTCGGATGGCCAAATACATATTATAATCAGCCGTCAGGAAAATTACACAACTTTCCTGGTAAAAAACACACTGCACGAAGCCGTCAATTTTCATAAAATCGGCACGGAGGGCTATTCGACCAAGGGTGACAGCCGCGGCATCGGCCTGAACAATTATCGCCGAATCCTGCGACAGTATGACTTTGTGATGCCGGTGACAACAATAAAAGATAATTGCTTTATACAGGAATTAAAAATAAAGGAGGCGTGACCACGTTGCTGCCAGTGTATATATGTGAGGATAATGCACAGATTCGCGCTGAACTGGAATCCTATTTAAAAAATCAAATATTGATTGAAAATTATGACATGCGGCTGACGCTCAGCACACGCCATCCGGAAGATATCATCGCCGCCATCAGGAAAACTCCGGGACGGGGTATTTATTTTCTGGATGTGGAGTTAAATGGGGAATCCATGGATGGCTTTGCTCTGGGACAGAAAATCCGCAAACACGATACGCGGGGATTTATTATTTATGTAACAGCTTATAAGGAACTGGCATTCGAAACATTCCGTTACCATCTGGAAGCACTGGACTATATTACAAAGGAAAATCCGGAGAAAATGTATGCCGGCATGTCACGTTGCCTGCACATCATCA
This sequence comes from uncultured Lachnospiraceae bacterium, assembly GCA_902471845.1. Taxonomy (GTDB): domain Bacteria; phylum Bacillota; class Clostridia; order Lachnospirales; family Lachnospiraceae; genus Frisingicoccus. The sequence continues at coordinate 12,040 of CABRLU010000051.1, forward strand.
CAGACCGGATGTGCAAAGACAGTAGTAAACACAGGCCTTATTTTACTGTCAAAATTATGGACGTGGTCAAACATATCCCCCTCGATGAGATTCTCTTTTTTGAGACAAGCGGCCGCAGCCATCGAATCGTACTCCATGCTGACCGGGACCGCATCGATTTTATCGGCAGTATGCAGGAACTGGAGAAGACCCTTGGAGAATGCTTTATACGCGTACACCGGGCCTATCTGATCAATACCACCCGCATCAGCGAATTGGATTTAAAACATCGTGAAATTATTATGGACAATGATGCGCGCTGTCTATTCTCTAGAAATATGAAAGAACGGGTGATGAAATACATCTCATAAAGCAGAACCTTTCAGGCAATTTTGCCGCCTGTTCGGGCACTTTTCCTCTCTGAGTCTCCGTTTATTGCTAAAATAAACGCATAAACAAAGAACGGAGGACAGATGATGAATTCAAAAACCAACAAAAAACAATTGATTATTTTTCTCATTGTGGCCTATGGCGTTACCTATCTGATGGGATTGCTGATGTGGTACGGAAATACAAAACAGCTCGACCTGAGCGCCTTTGCCAACACTCAAATGATGTACCCGGCCGCCGGGGTCATGCTGGCCTATCTGCTGACGCGCAGGGACGATTTAAATCTCCCCAAATGGTTTTACCGGGTCTTCATCCTGATAACCGCACTCATGCTCATATCGACGATCATGACAGTATTTCAACCGGAAAAGATATTGGAAACAGCCGGTGGGAATATATCCTTCTGGCTCATGGCCATGCAGATTTTTATGATGGGCGGCAGTATCCTCTGCTGGATTTTTCTGCTGGCAGCCGGTAAAAAGCGACGGGCCGCCTACGGACTGAAATGGCAGAACTGGAAAACTTCCCTGTTTTGCATTGTTCTGTTTCTTATCCTGTATTTTTTAAGAGCCGGCATCAGCTTCACCGCATCAGGTCAATTGGAAATATTCACATCCATTCTAACCAGTCCGGACACATGGATTTATATCGCTTCCATGCCGATCAGCTTCCTGTTAGCCTTTATCGCCTTTTTTGGTGAAGAATACGGATGGCGGTATTATCTGCAGCCGATTTTGCAGAAACGTTTCGGACTTCGGTACGGCGTGCTCATTCTCGGTGTTGTGTGGGGCTTATGGCACTTACCTGTCGACCTTTTCTTCTATACATCACCGGAACAGGGCCTCATCATGCTGATAAGCCAGATCATCACCTGTGTTACTTATGGCATATTTTTTGGCTATGTCTACATGCGGACAAATAACATCTGGGCTGTGGTCATCATTCACTTTCTTAACAACAACCTCATCCCTGTAATTTCCGGTACATATTCGGCGGATGTTATCCAAAATCAGGCTGTGTCCTGGTCACAGATTCCATGGGCACTGCTACTCAATGGCCTACTGTTCGGGCTCTTCCTGTTTGCCAGACCTTTCCGGAAGAAAAACGATGACATATGCAGTTTCAGCGTTTCAGAAAGATAAATGAAGGGCACCGTTGTCTGAATGTTATTCAGACAGCAGTGCCCTTTTTTACATCCTTGCTCCTTACTGTTAAAATTTATTTTCAAGAATATTTAAATAATCATTTACTTTTTATCAGATAAATTGTAAAATTAAATAAAATAATCAGAAAGCAAGGAGGTAATATTATGGCTAACCAGAATCCAAATGCAGATGTTCTTGCTATAGGCGGTTCTATAGCAACGGTAGGTATAGGCGCACAAGTTCCTGCTTTAAGTGGACTCGCAAGTTATGCAATTGGTGCTTTTTCCTCCACTTTTATAGCAGGTTCTGTCAATGTCGGCGTTTCTATCGCTTCAGCAGCCATAGGAACTGTAGGCGCTCCCGTTTTAATTGTCGGCGGACTTGCACTGGTAGGTTATGAATTGCTCAGAGATTAATTCAGATTCGTAGTTAACCGCCACAAGTTCTATAAAAAAGACATCATAGCTTAAATTGAGGTGACCCCCAAAAGTTAGACTTTTT
>CABRLU010000052.1 GCA_902471845.1 uncultured Lachnospiraceae bacterium
AAACCCCGGACAATGACACCCCCGCCGTTCTCATAATTTCCTGTAATTGTATCAATTTCATTATCAAAGACCCAGGCGCCTCCGGACTTCAAGGTCCGTCCCTCGCCCTTTTTCAATGTTACGATTGCTGTTCCCATTATTTTCCCTCTTTACTTCGATTTCCTGTTATTTATTTACTTTACCATTGCCATGAAAGGGAATCAAGAATATTTTTTGAAGGACGCATATTTTGTCCACCCTACGGCATAATATATCTATGAAGAAAAATTTTATTCTTTGTGGTCTGGCGGGTTGGTGTATGGAAGTACTGTGGACCGGACTGGGCTCCATAGTGTCACGTGACCCCAAGCTGACCTGCCGGACTTCTGTGTGGATGTTTCCAATCTATGGACTGGCTGCATTCCTGTCTCCCATCAGCAGGCGTCTGAATGGCAAAAATACATTCTTTCGAGGAGGTTTATATACATTACTCATTTTTGCCACGGAATACACCACCGGTGCGGTTCTGAAAAAATTTCACCGTTGCCCATGGGATTACAGCGAACAGCCTGCAAATGTCCATGGATTAATCAACCTGTGCTACACCCCTCTGTGGTTCGGCGCCGGTTTATTTTTCGAAAAAATGTTATCTGAAACAAATACAAAATGAGGCACATACCCTGAATGGCATGTGCCTTTTCGTATACTTTATTCTATATTTCCATCACCAAAAACTGATAACCTTTCATCTGGATATGGCTGCCATACTCTGATTCTGCCGGCTGGCTGATGTCCCCGAATTCACTGTTTCGTCTGACATCCGTCCGGTCACTGTAATTATCAATCAGAATTTTTTTCACTTTTTCAGGAACAAAGACTTCCCTTGGCTCCATCCGATAATTTGCCAGTACCAGTAACGTTTTCTCCTGACCTTTCCGGTAAAAGCCCATAAAATCAGTCAAATCCTCAAAGGCCGGCACCTGCTTTCCGTAAACCACAGTCTCGCCGTATTCCGAATCTTTTCTCAGCACAATCAGTTTCTTATAAAAATTCAGCACCGAATCCGCCCGGTTCTGTTGCTCTTCCACATGAATCTCCTGATAATTTTCATTCACCTTAAGCCATGGTTCTGTCGTTGAAAATCCGGCATAGGCGTCTCCGCTCCACTGCATCGGCGTCCGCGCATTATCCCGGCTCATCCCTGCGATCACCTTCAATGCCTCAGCTTCATCCAGCCCATTCTCCAAAGCCACATAATATTCGTCAATGGTACAAATGTCGTCCACTTCGTTAATATTTCTAAAGACTTTATTCGTCATTCCGATTTCCTGCCCCTGATAGAGGAAAGGCAGGCCAAAGGTCATCAGGGAAATACCGGCAAGCATTTTCTTGCTCATTTCATTAACTTCCCCTTCGGGCAAATATCGGCTGACGCCTCTCGGCTCATCATGATTTTCAATAATATTGGCCATCATGCCGATGTTCTGTGAAAGCCGTTTACTCTCATAAATGGCATTTCGGAATTCATCCGGGCTTATCTTCCGGCAATCATACCATCCCTTTTCGCTTCCTCCCAATATATGAGGTGCAAAATCAAAAATCGATTCAAAACAGCCATCATCTCCGATATACCGCTCCATTTCTTCCGGACGGAAATCAAATAATTCTCCAATCGTAAATGCCTGGTACGGCTCAAAAGCTTCCCGTTTCATTTCCTGAAGAAACTCATGTACCCCTTCGGCATATTTAAGCATTTCCGTACCGGAACACATTCCGTCCTCCCGGTCTGCAGGAAAATCCTGAAAGCGTAAATCCTTCTTTATATTAATAATGGCATCCAGACGAAATCCGGCAATGCCCTTCTCAAGCCACCAGCGAATCATTTTGTAAATTTCCTGACGCAGTTCCGGATTTTCCCAGTTTAAATCCGGCTGTTCTTTGGCGAACATATGCAGATAAAATAGATTATCATATCCCGGCAGTTTTTCCCAAACACTGCCGCCAAAATAAGAGCGCCAGTTACACGGCGGATTTCCGTTTTTTCCCTCTTTAATATAAAAATATTTCCCGTATTTTCCAAAAGGTTCCTTTAAATCCTTCTGAAACCACACATGCTGGTCTGAACAATGATTGACTACCAGATCCATGATAATGGCAATATCCCGTTTTTTTGCCTCCGCCAGCAGCTCGTCCATATCCTCCATCGTTCCAAAGACCGGGTCAATAGCATAATAATCTGAAATATCGTAGCCCTGGTCAACAAATGGGGATTTATATATTGGGGAAATCCAGACGATTCCCACACCCAGTTCTTTTAAATAATCCAGTTTTTCGATAATCCCCCGCAAATCGCCGATACCATCGCCATTTCCATCCTTAAAGCTTTTTGGATATATTTGATAGGCCACTTTATCGTGCCACCATTTTTTCTTCATCACTTTATTTTTTAACTTTGGATAAATCCATTTCTGAAACCATGGTTCGGAGGAAGCCTGCACCGCCTCTTTCAGATCAAACCAGGCGACGCCGCTGTTTTCATCCGGTTTTATATGCAGACTTTCTTCTTCGGATGCTTCCAGCAGATAAGTAACGTTTAAATGCAAATGTGAGGATACATATTTTCCATGTTTGACATGTCCATCCACCGTCAGCACTTCCAACGAATAGATATCTTCTGTCACCGAATGCACCTGGCAGATGCCGCTCTCTTCCCGAACCTCCCGCAGGGCTACCGCCAGCAAGTCTTCCTCACCATCCGCATGGCCGCCCATCCAGGACCAGGAATTATATATATTGTGATAAACCATCAGTACCTTTGTCCGTGCCTCATTCACAACCCAGGCCGAAGCTGTCATATGAACCAGCGGATTATCCCGCGAAAAAATATTCTCCTGATATTTCAGGCAATGCAAAATGAAGGTTTTATCCTGTTTTTCCTGTTCATTTGCTGGTTGGTATTGCTCAATCTGCTGGATTAACTTCATAAAATATTTCCTCCGATTTGATTTACTTTTTTTGCCTTCTGCCTTATAATATCTAAGTTAGACTGAAATCGAGGTGAAACAATATGACAAATAAGCAGAAAGGCATTATATGTATTCTCATCTCCGCTTTTTCCTTTGCGCTGATGAATTTATTTGTCCAGCTGGCCGGAGATATCAATCCAATCCAGAAAAGCTTTTTCCGGAATCTGATTGCTTTTTTATTTGCGGCTGCCATATTATTTAAAGAACATGATTTTTCATTTCAGAAACGAAATCTGAAATATCTTATTCTGCGTTCAGCCCTGGGAACGATTGGGATTTTATGTAATTATTACGCTCTGGGGCATCTGCTTTTATCCGATGCTTCCATGCTTGGAAAGCTTTCTCCCTTTGTCGTTCTCATCTGTTCCTATATCTTTTTAAAAGAAAAGATGAACGGCTTCCAGATTTTCAGCATCATCGTCGCCTTTATCGGCAGCCTGTTTATCATTCGCCCCGGCTTTTCTCTGACAGAAATGCTGCCGGCTCTCATGGGACTGATCGGCGCCATTGCGGCAGGCTCGGCCTACACAACGGTGCGGTATCTTGGACTTCGCGGTGAACGTGGACCTTTTATCGTCTTTTTCTTCTCCGCATTTTCCTGTATCGCCGTTCTTCCTTATATTATATTCAATTTTGAGCCAATGACAATAAAACAGCTCGGTACACTGCTCCTTGCCGGCGTTGCCGCATCGGGCGGTCAGTTCGGCGTCACCTACGCCTATAAATTTGCCCCGGCCCGGGACATTTCGATTTACGATTATACCCAGGTCATTTTCGCGGCTGTTCTCGGCTTTATCGTTTTCGGCGAACTGCCGGATGGTCTCAGCCTGATCGGTTATATCATTATCTGTGGAATATCCCTTTTAATGTATATGTATAATATGGGTTATTTAAAAATACGAAAGGATGCAAAAACACCATGAACAAGACTAAAAACACTTTACTGCTTCTTTTGACTGCCTTTATCTGGGGCGTTGCCTTTGTGGCCCAGAGCGTGGGCATGGACTATGTGGGTCCCCTGACCTTTAATGCTTCCCGATTTATCATCGGAGCTGTTTTTCTCATTCCGTGTATCGCATTTCTGGACGCACTGAAAAAAAAGGACTCGGCTGTTTCCGGGGACCTTTCGTCCACTGAACCAAAAGACAGAAAAACGCTCCTGATCGGAGGGCTGTGCTGCGGTATCGCCATCGCCGTTGCCAGCACGCTGCAGCAATACGGTATATCCATGACGACCGTTGGAAAAGCCGGTTTTATCACGGCCCTTTATATCGTTCTTGTACCTATCCTTGGCATTTTCCTGAAAAAGAAACCCCGGCTGATCATCTGGGTCAGCGTCATCCTCGCCCTGGCCGGACTTTATTTCTTATGTATGACCGACAGTCTCAGCTTCAGCAAAGGCGATACAATGGTGCTCCTCTGCGCCCTGGCTTTCTCCATACATATTTTAATCATCGACTATTTTTCACCTAAGGTTGACGGTGTACGGATGTCCTGTATCCAGTTTTTCGTCGCCGGAATTCTCTGCGGCATACCGGCATTGATTCTGGAACATCCCCAGTTTTCCTCACTTGCAGCTGCCTGGGCGCCGATTCTCTATGCCGGAATCCTCTCCAGCGGTGTGGCTTACACCCTCCAGATTGTAGCCCAGAAAAACTATGATCCGACCATTGCTTCTCTGATCTTAAGTCTGGAATCTGTATTCAGCGTCCTCGCCGGATGGGTCATTTTGCACCAGGCTCTCTCTCCAAGAGAAATCTTCGGCTGCGTTCTTGTATTTATTGCTATCGTTCTGGTACAGCTTCCGGAACGCAAAAAAGCTTAATCCGACCGCCAGGACCGGATTTTACCTATCAACGACTTCCGTACCGGAACGTGATCTGTTTAAAAAACAAAAATTTCTTCAATCGGTACGCCGACGGCTCTGGAAATATCCACGGCCAGTTTGAGAGATGGATTATACTGGGCCTTTTCCAGACGCATGATCGTCTCCCGACGGACACCGACCTTTTCCGCCAGCTGCTCCTGGGTCAACCCCACCTGCTGGCGGTATTTCTTTAAATGACATACAAATTCTACCATAATTATTCACCCTCGTCTTCCCAGTCTGCCGAATCCATCTGGTCATAACGATACAACAGATATTCGTTCAAAAACTGTACCAGACCGCAGATCAACGAGATTCCAGAAGTCAATAACACCGCCACGGCTCCAGTGCTTACATGACTTCCTGTCATTCCCACAAGCAAAATCAATAAAAACGTCAGACGGTATCCCACCCGCAAAGCTTTCAGCTCAGCCTCCCGGCGATTTCTCCGAAAACGCTCATCTGCCAGAATATTTGACATTTTCCCTTCATAAAAGAATCCAAAAAAGCCAAAAAAAATGAAAAATACAAATGGAAAAATCACTCCGGAAGCCAGATATGTCCAGATGCCAAAGAAACCAATAAAACCTAAAAATCCCAGATATCCGAACTTCGGATTAATTTTCCGTGTTCGTCCGCTTCTTTTACTGTCCCGTTTCACAATCAGTCCACTGACAACCAACGACGCAGCCAGATAAATGACATATAAAATAACCAAAATCAATGCCAGAATCATCGGTATATCTTTTATGTAGAATTGATAACTGCCGAAATCCATTGGATAGACCAGACGTCCATCATTAAAGGTCAATGAATACCCGGTGGCCGCCGCCATACACAGGGCACAGATAATCCCCAAAATAATCAACCGTTTCAGGTTCTTTTTCGACATAAGCTTTTCCTCCCTCACTTCAGAAAAGATCTGCCAACCTTTTCCTATACGTATAAAAAAGTGATATATTTATCTCTTTTGTTTGAAACAAATATATCACTATTCCTTTTCATTGTCAATAATAAAAGTGAGAAATATATCTCTTTTTAACAACCGATGTCTGCCAACACTTCTTTCAGTGTGTCCGCAGATTCTTTCAGGTTTCTCTGTTCCTCTTCATTCAAATCAATCGGTACCAGACTTTCCAGACCATCTTTACCGACAATTGCCGGCATACTTAAAACCACATCATCAATACCATATTCACCGTGCATTCGGCTGGAAATCGGAAGAATCGACTTTTCATCCCGGACAATAGCCTCACAGATTCGACGCACCGACATGGCAATTCCATAATACGTCGCTTTCTTCCTGGCAATAATCTCATAAGCGCTGTTTTTAACCGTATCCGCAATCCGTTCCGCTGCCTTCTCATATTTATGTCTGCCCCGCATTTCATAGAAATTCCGCAAAGGTACACCGGAAACATTGGCGCTGCTCCAGGCCGCAATCTCACTGTCCCCGTGCTCGCCGATAATAAAGGCATGGACACTTCGGCTGTCCACACCAAGGTATTCGCCAATTTCATATTTTAAACGTGATGTATCGAGAACTGTTCCTGAACCAATGACCCGATTCTCTGGGAAACCGCTGATTTTTAAAGCGGCATAGGTCAGAATATCCACCGGATTTGAAACAATCAGCAAAATTCCCTGACATTCCCGCTTCGAAATCTCCGGAATGATTTTCTGAAGGATAGCCACGTTCTTATGCACCAGGTCCAGACGGGTTTCTTCCGGTTTTTGATTAGCCCCCGCCGTAATTATGATAATCGCCGCATCAACAATATCATCATAGTCTCCCGCATAAATTTTCATCGGTCGTCCAAAAGGCAGACCATGACTGATATCCATTGCTTCACCTTCGGCACGGTCCGTATCTGCATCAATCAATACCATCTCTGAAAACAAACCGCTCTGCATCAATGCAAAGGCCGATGCCGAACCGACAAAACCGCAGCCAATCATGGCCACTTTTCTTAAATTCACTTCCTGACAATTCTTTTCCATGTAAAAACCTCCTGTCATTTGGTATTTTATACAGAAAAAAATATCATATGCATAAGATTCCGTTGTATTACCATCTATATCATCTCATATATTTCAAAATCGCCCTGCTGACCTGCTGCGCATATTGCTCCGGCGTCTCCCGCATTCCATCAATAATCCAATGTTGAAGCAGTAAAATAAATCCTCCTACGGAATAGTAAGCAAAAAAGCGCACATCCTGTCCGTTTCTAACCTTTTCACTGCCGATACGTTTCTTGACAATCTCCTCTGATACCCGGCTGATTTCATAATAAACCATTTCCCCCAAACCACTCTGATCCATGAGAAGGAGAAATTCTCTGTGCTGATACCAGAATTCAAAATAATCTGATGCAATCTGATTCACATCATATTTGTCCAGAGCCGGATAGGTATTCCCATAATCCTGGCACAGTCTGCCAAAATAGCAATGGATCACATCTTCTTTACGCTTATATAATCTGTAAAATGTTCTCCGGGCAACATCCGCCCTTTTAACTATTTCAGAAACCGTAATCTGCTCAAAAGCTTTTTCATCCATCAATTCAAACAACGCAGCCTCGATTATTCTTGCCGACTGTTCCCTCTGCTTTTTATGTCCGTCCATTTCCATTCCTTTCGCCCATGGCACAAAACTCTGTTTTTGTAGCACTTTCGTGCCATCTCTTGCTTTTTCTTTTTACACAGTATACTATTAAAAAAGAAAAGGCACAAGTGTGCCAGTTTTATATTTTCGATTATTGAAGGAGATTATTTTATGAAGAAAACAGTGGTCATTTATGAATCAAAATATGGTTCAACCAGATGTTATGCCCAATGGATTGCTGAAGAACTTACATGTTCTTTATTTGAGCGAAAAGAATTTAACCCGCAGGATTTTACAAAATATGACGTTATTATATACGGCGGAGGTCTCTATGCCGGCGGTGTGAGCGGTATAAAGCTCATCACCCAAAACTGGAAGCTTCTTAAAAACAAACAGGTAGTTCTTTTTACCTGCGGACTTGCAGACCCGGAGGATTCCGGCAATGTTTCCGCTATTAGAAATTCTTTGACAAAAATCCTTTCACAGGAAATGTTGGAACATATCCACCTTTTTCATCTGAGAGGCGGTATTGATTATTCCCGTTTAAACCTCACTCACAAGGCCATGATGGCCATGCTCCGTCGAATGCTGTTGAAAAAAGATACGGAAAGCCTGAGTAAAGAAGACAGACAGCTATTGGAATCTTACGGAAAATGTATCGATTTCACTAACCGTGAGAGCATTCGGCCTCTGACCCAATATGTTCTGTCCGTCCCAGTTTCCTGCTCTAAATAAAGAGAAACTAAATATTCTCTTTCCCCAGAATATTCCCGATGACCTCCCTCACGGTGGATATTTTCCGTATTTTATCCACATTTGCGCCGCAGAAAACAAGACCGTTTTCCACATCACCCTTAACGGCCCGAATCAGTGCATCGGTGATACAGTAGGGAATCGTCGCCGGATTACAATTTTCCAGACATTGTTTGCAATGAATTTTGTCGCGTTTTCCCCGGGCAACTTTTTCAAGAAAAGCATTTTTGATGCCACGCCCCGGCATGCCCACCGGACTTTTTAAGATGACAACATCCTCTTTTTTTGCCTTGACATAGGCTTCTTTAAAATTACTGTGGGCATCGCACTCTTCCGTTGCCACAAAAGGCGTTGCGGCCTGGATACCGGACGCTCCCAGAGAAAGGGCATGTTCGGTCTTTTCCGGTGTATCAATCCCCCCGGCCACAACAACAGGAATTTCCTTTTCATATTTCTCACCATATTCGCGGCATACACGAATAATCCGACGGATTTCCCCATCATAATCGGCCATCATCTGCGAGATGCCATCACTGTTGTTTTCCATAAAAGGTGACAATTCCTTTTCAGAAAAGCCCAGATGACCGCCCGCCAGAGGCCCTTCCACCACAACCATATCCGGCACACAATGGTGATTTCTGTCCCAGAGACGGCAGATGACCTTTGCCGCTTTCTCCGAAGAAACAATCGGAGCGATCTTGACCGCATATCCCCGGACATATTCGGGAAGATTTTTTGGCAGCCCTGCACCGGAAATAATTAAATCCACACCGGCCCGGACAGCCGCCATGACATATTCCTTATAATTTCTTGTGGCTACCATAATATTAACACCGATCACACCGCCTTTGGCCTTTTCCTTTGCCAAAATAATCTGTTCTTTTACAGCCTTTAAATTAGCTTCCAGGGGATTCATTTCAAAGTCCGGACGATAAAATCCTATCTGGGCCGTGGAGATAACACCGATACCGCCGGCCGCTGCCACAGCGCCTGCCAGTGATGAGAGGCTGACGCCAACGCCCATTCCGCCCTGGATGATCGGCAGTCTTGCCGTTAATTTACCGATTTTCAATGGTTTCATCTGCTCTGATTTCATTCTCTTCTCCTAAAAATGGCGGAATCGCTCATAGCGTTCCTTTACAATCTCTTCCGGCGCTATCTGGTCATAGCGCTTGAAAAATTCTGTCATTGCCTGCTTCATTTCCTCTGCCAGCGCTTCGCCATGATCCACATGTACCGGCTTCGGTTCGGCAAATACTCTATCCACAACTTTTAAGTCTTTTAAATGTTCCGATGTCATCTTCATGACTTCGGCCGCCTCATCAGCCCGTTTACCGTCCTTCCACAAAATGGCCGCAAAGCCCTCCGGGGAAAGCACCGAATACACGGAATTTTCCAGGCACCAGACTTCATTTCCCACAGCCATAGCCAACGCGCCGCCGCTGCCGCCTTCGCCAATCACAATGGATAACACCGGTACCGACAGTCCTGCCATTTCCATAAGATTTCGTGCAATGGCTTCTCCCTGCCCCCGCTCTTCTGCCTCAATGCCGCAAAAAGCTCCGGACGTATCTACAAAACAAACGATTGGACGATGGAATTTCTCTGCCTGTTTCATCAGACGCAGCGCTTTACGATAGCCTTCCGGATTGGGCATACCAAAATTACGCTCGACCTGTTCTTTCAGATCCCGGCCTTTTTGCTGACCAATGACCGTCACCGGCCGGCCTTCAAGAAATCCGATACCGCCCACGATGGCCGGGTCATCCTTTATCCCCCGGTCCCCATGAAGCTCCATAAAATCCTCAAAAATGTGTTCGATATAATAAAGACTTGTCGGACGATCCATTTCTCTGGCAATCCGCACTCTGTCCCATGCACTAAATTTCATATGTCCTTCGCCTCGCGTCTCTTTCTTCATGGCTTATGCATCCCGATGCACCGGCCGATGCGCCCGGATGAGCTGAAATAATCGTTGTTTCAAATCTTTACGTTCCACGATCTGATCGATAAATCCATGTTCCAGCATAAATTCTGCCCGCTGAAAACCTTCCGGCAGCTTTTGGCCAATGGTCTGCTCAATGACCCTCTGCCCCGCAAAACCGATCAGAACACCCGGTTCCGCAAGAATGACATCGCCGAGCATGGCAAAGCTGGCCGTCACGCCGCCGGTCGTCGGGTCGGTAATCACAGTAAAATAAGGCAAACCGGCCTTTCCATGAGCTTCCACTGCCGCCGAGGTTTTTGCCATCTGCATCAAAGACAAAATGCCCTCCTGCATCCGCGCGCCGCCGGAACATGTAAAAATAATCACCGGAAGTTTCAACTTCGTAGCCGTTTCTATGGCCCGGGTGATTTTTTCCCCGACAACAGTTCCCATACTGCCCATCATAAACCGTGAATCCATGACCGCCAGCACAGCCTGCTCGCCATGAATCGTACACAGACCATAGACCACACCTTCATTTAATCCGGTGGATTTCCGCATGGCGTCCAGTTTTTCCTCATAATCCGGAAAGTTCAGAGGATTTCTCTTCATCATGACCGCATCAAGCTCTTCGAAACTGCCTGAATCGGCAATCTGCTCAATCCGTTTCCAGGCGGAAATACGCTGATGATGGTGACATTCCTGACATACATAGAAGTTTTTTTCCAAATCTCTGTCATAAAGAATGGCGCCGCATTTTTCGCATTTTTTCCACAATCCCTCCGGAACATTGGGCTGCTCCAGTTCCTTTTCTGTCACCAGGGCATCTTGACGGATACTCTGCTGCCGATTGGACAGGGTGATATAGGTCGTTTTCTTAAACATACTGTTTAATTTCGGCATTATTCACCCTCCCTTTCCATCTGCTCAATAAAATCTGTACTGAAATCGCCGCTCTGAAATTTCGGATGGTTCATAATCTCCATCTGAAAATCTACATTGGTGTCGATACCGTCAACAATAAATTCACTCAATGCACTTTTCATCTTTTTAATGGCTTCATTTCTCGATTTGCCGAGAACGATCAATTTGGCAATCATTGAATCATAATAAGGTGGAATGGTATATCCCGCATAAACCGCTGTATCGACCCGGATTCCTTTGCCGCCCGGCAGATGCAGCCGCTCAATCTTTCCCGGAGACGGCCGGAAATTCTGTTCCGGATTTTCCGCATTAATTCGGCACTCAATGGCATGACCCTTAAATTCTATATCTTCCTGCCGTATATTTAAAGGTTCCCCGGCTGCAATTCGAATCTGGCTTTTAATTAAATCTACATTCGTCACAAATTCCGTCACCGGATGCTCTACCTGAATTCGAGTATTCATTTCCATAAAATAGTAGTTTTTATCTTTATCCAGTAGAAATTCAATCGTCCCCGCACTCTCGTAACCGACCGCCCGGGCCGCCTGGACAGCAGTGCGCCCCATCTTCTCCCGAAGTTCATCATCAATGGCCGGAGACGGCGATTCTTCCAGCACCTTCTGATGCCGTCTTTGAATCGAGCAATCTCTTTCTCCCAGATGAATGACATGCCCACAGGCATCGCCCAAAATCTGAAACTCTATATGCCGCGGAGATTCGATATATTTTTCAATATACATTGTATCATCATTAAAGCTGCTGACCGACTCCATCTGGGCCATCTGAAAGTTTTCCTCAAAATCTTCCGGACTTCGTGAAATCCGCATACCTTTTCCGCCTCCGCCGGAAGATGCCTTGATCATGACCGGATATCCCATGGCATCCGCCATTTTCCCGGCTTCCTCTGCCGTATACACCGGCTCCCTGGTTCCCGGAACTACCGGGACACCGGCCTCCATCATTGTTTTCCTCGCCTCAGATTTATTGCCCATTTTATGAATCAATTCGGGTGAAGGTCCGATAAATGTAATATGACACTGACGGCACATTTCCGCAAACCGGGCATTTTCCGACAAAAATCCAAAACCCGGATGAATGGCATCTGCGCCGCTGATGACCGTAGCGCTGATTATATTTTCCATATTCAGATAACTGTCTTTTGAGGCCGCCGGGCCGATACACACAGCTTCGTCGGCCAACTGAACATGAAGAGCTGTTTCATCTGCCTTTGAGTAAACAGCCACTGTCTCGATTCCCATTTCCCGACAAGCCCGGATAATCCGGACGGCAATCTCACCCCGGTTGGCAATTAATACTTTATTTATCAAGTCTGTCACCTCGTTAACCAATCATAAATGTCATTTCGCCTTCCGCTGCCAGGCCTTCCTCTGTATAAGTCTTTCCATAGACAACTGCCACAGGTCCCCGACGTTTCAACACCTCAACCTCCATGCGAAGCAGGCTTCCCGGAACGACTTTCTTACGGAATTTCGCCTTATTGATTCCACCAAAATAGCCGATTTTTCCGCGCATATCATCTCTATGCAAAAGAAGGACTGCCGTTGTCTGGGCCATAGCTTCCATGATCAGAACCCCCGGCATGACCGGTTCCGTCGGGAAATGGCCTGCAAAAAAAGGTTCATTATAAGTAACGCCCTTGAAACCCACGGCTTTTTTATCCTCTTCCAGAATTTCCACCTTGTCAACAAGCAGCATGGGCTGTCTGTGGGGGATTATTTCCATAATATCTTTAATTCCAAAAATCATATCCTGCCTCTATTCCTGTATATACATCAGGGGCTGGCCGTACTCCACGCCCTCCCCATCCTGTACGCAAATCTTAGTCACAATGCCGGACACATCACTTTGTATTTCATTCATCAGTTTCATGGCTTCCACAATACCAATGACCTGGCCGGCTTTTACCCGATCGCCAACGCGAACAAAGGGATCCGCTTCCGGTCCCGGTGCCGCATAAAATACACCGACAATCGGAGAAACCATCGGCGTTCCCTCCGACGCTTTTTCTGATGTTTCTGTTTCCCTTTTCCGGCTAATATCGCTGCAAGACTTTATCTCTTCCGAAACTTCCTCACCGCTTAACAGATTGACCTTTTCACTGGTCTGCAAAATTTCCGGCGGTTTCTTTCCGAGATGAATTTTCAGATTGCCTTCTTCGTAATCGAACTCAGTAAGCCCCGATTCCGATACGGTTTCGACAAGATGAAGTATCTGTTCAAATTCCATAGACTTAAGCCTCCTCAAACTTTTTCACAGCCAGCGTTGCGTTATGACCGCCAAATCCCAGAGAATTGGACAGAGCCACTCGAACCTCGCCGTGAATTCCCTGACCCGGTACATAATTCAGGTCACATTCCTCATCAGGCACTTTCAGACCTACCGTCGGATGGATATATCCGTCTTCAATCGATTTCACACATATAATAAATTCCACAGCCCCGGCAGCTCCAATGAGATGCCCAATCATAGATTTTGTCGAACTGATCGGTACCTGATAAGCTGCATCTCCAAATGCCCGTTTGATCGCCCGCGTTTCAAACAAATCATTATGATGGGTGCTTGTTCCATGGGCATTGATATAACTCACTTCCTCCGGCTTTACTCCGGCTTCCTTCATGGCAAGCTCCATGGCCTTTGCCGCACCGCTGCCGCCCT
>CABRLU010000053.1 GCA_902471845.1 uncultured Lachnospiraceae bacterium
TTTCAATATGTTCAGCCGGAAGTGATTTATGATCATCTGCTGGTGATCTGCGGGTGTCCGTCACGTTGTGCGGACATATCAAAGATTCAGGTAAACGGTGATACATTTAAAGTTTCAGAGGAAAGTCAGCTGGAACAATTGATTATAGAGATAAAACAGAGATAATATTGGAGGCAGAGCGGATGTTAAAAGAAACGAAAAAAAATTATATACATGTTTATATGGATCTGACGGATGAGATTATTTATTTTCATACAACATCCGCTCCGTGCCGCCTCGGAAAAAGCCTTTTGGATTTTATTTATATGGATTTGAACGATACCTGCTTTCAGACCGAACAAGTGCGGGAAATGCATCCCTACTTTTCTTCCTGGAATGATGAGCGGATTCAGACACTGAACATAAAGGACAGCGGTGATGAAACGTCCATTGATTTGACACTGGGAAAGCTGGAGGAGCTTCAGGAGATTTATAAAAAACTTTTGGATGCTCTTGTTCATGGACCGTCGGAGCAAAATGAGGATGCCACGCATTATTTTCTGCGCCATCCATTTTATTCCAGCGGAACATTGGTCAATCAAACGGTAAAAAATGAGAATCGGTGGATGATTGATTATTTTTTGATGGGTTTTGAAGATTGTCTCATGTGTGAACTGATCGAGATGATGCGGCGGCACCAGAATATTAAGGTCTGCAAAAATTGCGGACGGTTTTTCATACCGCGGCGGAGTAATGTGGATTATTGTACCCGTGTGTTTTCAAAGGATGGAAAGACCTGTGCAGACGTGGGCTATACAAAGACATTCGAAAAAACTGTTAAAAAAGATGAACTTCTCCAGGCCTATACCCGTGCCTATAAAGCCCATTATGCCCGCATGACGAAACCGAGAAAAAAGGCAGCAAATATGAGCCGGGAAGAGTTTGAAGCATGGTATAAAGAAGCAAAGGAAGGACTTGAAATGGCCCGTCAGGGGAAATTAGACCCGGAAGCCTATAAGGCCTGGCTGAAAAAGTAAGTAAATCTATAATGTAAATTCATTGTCAATCGGAAGAATAGGTGCTATAATTGATTCGACGGGGCATTAGCGCAGTTGGGAGCGCGCAACATTCGCATTGTTGAGGCCACGGGTTCGAATCCCGTATGCTCCATAAAATAAAGCAGGCTGAATGGAATTTTAAGAAAATACTTTAATTCCTTCTGCCTGCTTTTTCTGAATATGTATACCACGAAAAAATTGATAATAAACATAATTATTGCACAATTTTTCCTGATGTGATATACTTTTAAAAGAACATGATTTCAAGGCAAAATCGAAGAAATTCGATGACGCAAAACTATAGGGACTAAGCCGAAAGGTATGTTAGCCAGTTGCCGCAGTATGAGCGTATTGTACTGCGCTTTTTTTTGCCTTTTTTTAAAATATTCAGCAAGAATGAGGGAGTGAGAACAGGATGTTGAAAAGAAATAGAAAGATAAGAGTATTGGCGTTAGTGTTGGCGATGGTCATGGTATTAGCATCAGTTGATATCGGGGCTTTTGCCGTGGAAACTGACAGCGATATGGAGACTGTTTCTGATGATTTTGAAACAACGTCAGGCGATGAACTGCCAAATGAGACAGAAGGGGAAACACCGGGCAGTACGACGGAAGGATCCGGCGAGACAGTGGCGGAGAGCGGCAGACCGGAAGAAACCGGCGAGATGTCGACAGAGAGCAGAACGACGGAGACATCGGATGAAACAGAACCGGAAGATGAAAGCAAATTGTCTGAAACGGATGAGGAAACATCGACAGATGACGATGGGCAGGAAAATGTTATTGAAGAGACAATGAACGCTCTATTTGTCATCAGTTGGTATGACGAGGGCAATGTTGCGGAACGCAGGCCGGAGGATATCCGTCGCCTGATTGAAATTTATGCCGATGGGGAGCTCCTGGATGATACAAGGCTTGATATTACACTTTTGAATGAGGATCAGGATGGCGACGGCAAACCGGAACCGGACAGAGCTTACGGCCTGGAGACTTACTATTATGTGATATCGAATCTGCCGGTATATACAGGCGCAAAGGATGGCAGTGAGGAACAAACAAAAATTATTTATACGATAAAAGAAGACAGGGCTGCCATACCGGGATATAAAGCAATGGATACGGCGCTGCTTGATTCGAGCGCCGGAGAACTGCAAAATAAAATGGCCGCACCGGGAGATACGATGCTTCTTGAAGCTTATGAAGGTGAAGGCAGGGAAACAAGAAATCGTTTTGTGAATTATCTTCCGGAATATTCGGTTTCCGGCCGTGTGGTCTGGGATGTGGAAGACAGTTCATATCCTGAAATAGAAGCGTATTTTGAGGATTACTTTGCGGTTATAGAAGAAGACAGGGATTATGTCTGTCATACAGTTACCTATAGTAAGGATGAAGAAAAAGAAAATATCTGGAATTTCAGCATTACCGGTCTCTTTACAACCAATGAGGACGGCAGTGCGGCTTCCTATGTCCTTCATCCTGCAGAGCTGGAATGGTTTAAAACAACGCCTGCTTCCGTGACTGTGGCACAGGATATGGAAGATGTGGAATTTGTTTATACTCTCAGTGATCCGAAAGCCGCGATTATGTCCGTTGATATTGAAGATAAGGACGAAGGGAGAACGGCTACATCATATGGGGCCAATCCAAACACACAGGTTGTCTGGTATGATACTACAGGAGGCGATGTGTATCAGCATTATGGCCAGCTTACGATGAAAGTGACTTATACGGTCAGCGGAGCCGAAGGCGGCGAAGATGCTGTGACAAGAACGATAGAACCGATGTGGGATCCGGTACAGGGGGGTTACTATTATTGTTGTGATGAAGAAGATGCTAAGGCTCTTGGTGTGAAGGCCAGTGACCCGAACGATCAGACGACCTGGTTATGGATTTGGGATGAGGGTGCTAATAACTTAAATCGTACATTACAAGCCTGGAATCTGCCGGATACGGTGACAACGACGACAACAGGGGATGACGGGGAAGTCAGCACGGTTTCTCAAAGCGTCGCCTGGTCGATTGAAGTGACAGGATGTACGGCTACTTCTTTTGAATATGATGATCGGGTAACCGGTTATTCTGTTTATCCGAATGCAGCAGGGAATGGAAGCGTGTTATATCCGCTGCAAAATTTCACCCTGTATATGGACGTCCGGGCAGGATACGATGATTCGTCGGCGTGGACGGATGTGTTTTTTAAGGAAATGGGACTTGCTTTTTCATGTACCGGCGGAGATGGCAGCACCTCTCTGACATATGACAGCAGTCGTGATGAAACCTTTTCAAGCGAAGCTCTTGCCGAGATTTTTGAAAGTTATTTTGGCGTTACTCACAGTAAAGAAGAGAATGAGTTCATAAGTATGCTGCCTGATGGCGACGGGGACTATACGCTTACTGTCCGGGGCCTTCCAATCTACGATGGAAATAAGAGGGAGATTAATTACTCCATTATCACAGCAGATAAAAAGATCACATCGGAAAATGCAGATTACTGGTATACCGTAGAATTTGATAATACGGCTGTTCCGGGGCACGGGACGGATGTGTCCGCAGCCTATAATAAAGGTACGGTCATTCTGACAAAGACCGGAATTACCACCTACGAGGCATATAAGATCTGGCAGGATGAAGAGGATGAAAATAAGGATTATATAGGGGAGGAACGGCCGACAACTACATGGACGTTATGGCGCGGTTCTGAAAATGGCGGGAATTATGTGACAGCGGCCCAGGTGTTTTACGATGCAGAAGGCCATAGGCTGAATGTGATTTCCTATGGTTATGATACGGATGGCAATAGGTTAGCTGATACAGAAAAGACATATGCGATTGAGGATTGGGTGACCCGCGGTTATACAATAGAGGAATTTCTGATCGAAAATCTGCCGGCCTATGATTCGGATGGTTATTCTTATGTTTATTTTTCCCGGGAATCTCCGGTAGAGGATTCGATTTATGCCAGGTATTACGGCAGTAAGACCGAAAACGGACATTTTTCTGATGAAGACGTGCTGCCAGAAGATTATGAGGCAGAGGAAAGACGTCCTGATGATCATTCCATCTACAACGGCGGTGCAGTTGCTAACCGGAAAGAGGAAATGACGACCGTCTTTGCAACGAAAACCTGGGTGGCCGCTTATTATCAAAATGAGCTGGAGAATATTGAAGTGGATTTGAAACTCCAGGCCAAGCATAAAAGAGAGCAGATGTCATATGGTGAAGATATAGTTTCAGATCGCAATACCTGGTATGATGTGAAGGATGAAAGCGGAGAGCAGATTACTCTGACCTTAAGCGGATTTGATGCATATAATCTGACGCAGACAGGCAGTGTGGAAGTGAATCAATACTGCGACCATGGCCATGAGTTGGAATATCGGTGGGTAGAAGCTGCAATTTATGAAGTTACGGAAGAAGCAGATGGAACGAAAACCAGAAAACCCGTAGAATGGTTTAAGACCGAGGCAAATGAAGATGCGTTCCGGTTATCTGTGAATCAAAAAACATTGGATGAAGAAAGTTATGAACACAGTGACGAGTATTTTGTCTCTAAAACGGAAACCGAGGGAAATACAACAAAAATCACGAATACACTGGAAGGCTATACAGAGTATTATGTGAAAAAGACATGGGAAGAAGGGTTGACGGCTCAGCCGATTCAGGTCATTATTGAGCAGTATGACTCTGCGGGGACACAAGTAAAAACATGGGAAGAAACGCTTTCTGATACAACTGCGATTTCCGGGGAGTCAGCGACGCCGCTTGCCTATGGCGGAAATTATAATTCCATGGACAGCGGATGGGTCCATCTGTTTGAGGAGCTTCCAAAATATGATGAAAATGGAAATCTGTATACTTATACGGTTCGTGAAACGGATAGTTCGTATGCTGTATATTATAAGTATGGTCTGGATGTAGACAATGACGGCGTTAATGAGATGAATTCTGTGCAGATAGATAATCGTAAGGGACCGGGAGTGGTAAATACCATTGATGTGCGGAAAGTGTGGCTGGATGACAGTACGACTACGGACCGTGCGGCTTGTTCCTTTGGTGTTTATGCCGGAACCTATGACGGTGATAGTGTACTTTTGTATGGTACCGTTGAAGACGAAAAAGGAATTCTAAGTCCTGAATTCGTTGTCGTATCCGAAGATACTTCCTGGTGGAAGCATGTTGATGTGACAGTCTTTTCATATCTGGATGGAAATGGGAATACTATATTCCTCACCGATACACGGGGTTACGAAAATATTGAGGAATATACATATAAAAACGGCAACCTTGAAAAATCAACAGAAGTGTATGAATCTGAGACGGAGTGGCAGCAGGCCCACTTTGTAAAGGATTTCTACATCACAGAAAATATGATCGGTGATACTCCGGTAGATACAGAGAAAAAGAGTTCTCAGGAGTACCCAACTACTAAAAGCGGCAAGACTTCTTATGTGACGATATATAATAATATTGCGGACAAGGATAACTATGACTGTACGGATACGGAGGACAGTTTAGGGTACTATACGGTCATTAACCGACGCATAGGTGTAGTGAATTATACAATCACGAAAAAATGGAATGACGGCATGTCCACGGCAGAAATGAGGCAGGCATGGGAGGCTGCCTTGACGCTTTACTGTAACGAGGATGACAATGTTGTTCAGGAAAAGTATATTGATACCGATGGCAAGGAAATAACGCTTTCTTATGGCTATACGCAGAGACCGGTAAATTCACGGTACACGGAAGATGATGATGAATTCGAGCATGCGGTAGGTGAAATTCTGTCGAAAGAGCAGTATGGCTATGCACCAATCTTTAATAATAAGGAGCAGCAGATATCATCCATACAAAGCCTTGGAAATACAGGAGACGACAGCAATATAGAGAAGGTATATTACTATAACCTGCCTATGTATGACGTTTACGGAAGACTGCTTCATTATTCAGTGAAAGAGGAAATGAAGAAATCCCTTACAGGCAGTGAGGGAAACGAAGTTGATTGTGAATATGATATATCATATGATGATGTAATATACAAAGTTGAGAATGGGGATTTGGCAACAGAATCTCAGACTATTAACAATACGCTGATGGATACGGAGGAATATGAATGGCATCTTTTGTGGCTGGATGCATATCGATATACGACCGGACAGCGCCCGGATATCTATCTGACTTTGTATTACACAGTATATGAATACGATGAAGCCGGAAATTTGAAACGGGATGAGGATGGAAATCTGGTTTATACAGTCGAGCCATATCCGTTTACTGAATATTTGTGGACAGAAACTTCAGATCCGGAGAATACGAAAGATTATTGGACAGCTTCCTTTGAACTGCCAAAATATGATGCCAATGGCACCAGGATTACTTATTATGCGGATATCAGCACCAACGTTAATTTTGGTATCATTGATTATGTCGAAAGTCAGTACGCCAGCGGCACAGTAGGAAATGTAGGGCAATTTACAGAGGTCGATAACAATGGAAATCCTGTATATAATACATCAAAGGTAAAATATGACCCGGGAACCAATTCCTATGTGGTGGATTATGAAACAGACAGCAGCATTGTGAATACTGCGACTTCTTCCGATGGCAAGCCGGTTTATGTTCTGGAGGCAGGCAATACATTTGTCAATCAGATCAGGAAAAATGTCAATATTAACGGCAGAAAAGTATGGGAAAATGTGCCGGAGGGCTTTCCGGTCAATGAACTTCCGATATTAACCTTTAATCTGTACCGTCTCAAAATGAATACAAAAGGGGAATATCTGCTTGCAGACGGTGGGACGACAACGACATATGAGGAATCCTGGTTCCATGAAATTATAGAAAGAAACGGACAATATGTTTTACAAACCAGTGACGGAGAAAACAACAAATATTAGTATCAGGTTGAGCTTGCGTCCATTATTGAAGATGTAAAAAGCGATAGTATAGATTATAACTTCAATATGAATCATGCTGGCTACAATACCATTGACGGGGACAGTGTTCCTGACAAAGCGGATGCGTGGGCCAGTTTGAAAGCTCAGGGATATTCACTGGTAGAAGAAAGTTACGGAAGCCCGATGGAAAAATACGATGCCTCCGGAAATATGTACAAATATACCGTTGTCGAAACCATTTCTAAAAATATGGCAGCTAATGTGGATAAGGCGTATGAGAGTCTTTACGGCTCTGTCAATGGCTACGGAATTACCAATACATACAATATTAAAACAAATGTACGGCAGATCACTCTGGGCAAGGCATGGAATTCCGGTGCACTTGGTGAGATAAAAGCCTATCCGGCTACGAAATATACTTTATATAGGTTTTATGAGTACACGACTACGGAAATGCAGCAGAATGGTTTTTATTCCGAACCGGAAGCAGTGGATTCAAAAACTTTGTCCGCAGCTTCAGCGGCTAAGGGTGAAAGCGTTGACTTTGGAAATCAGCTTGTTTATTCGCCGAATGGAACACCGTATATTTACTTTATTGTAGAGAAGCCGGTGAACGGATATAAAAATAATGGATTTACATTAAATTCGGATGGCGCTGCAAAGCCGGTAAAGGATCAAAAAGACGGATGGCCTTCTCAGACTAAGAGTACATGGTATCCGGAAATGTCCACAAAGGATGGATGGGGTTCGGAAGCATTTACCCTGACGGGGGAAAGCGGTGCGGCGTCTGCCGGCATTTTGCAGAGTATTACCCAGTTCTTCAGTCAGGATGATACGCCTGTGACAACGGTCAGCACAGAGAATGAATATACAGGGCTCCCGCGGGCCGAACTGTCCGGTACGAAGGTATGGAAGGATTATAATAATATCTTTGGCACCCGGTTGGAAGAAATTTATCTCGATGTATGGCGATGGGCTTATGACGGTTCCGAGGAAGGTTCATATCAATATGTGGGATATGCAACTTTGACAGCGTCCTATAATACGGATGGCTCACTGAAATCACTCACCGGTCAGTGGACAAATGCAGAAATAGGGCATGATAAATATGCTCCAAATGTGACAGGAAATGTGACTGTACAAGTTGTCGAGGATGAAAATGGTAATTGGGCATACACACTCTCAGGCCTGGATGGCTATTATACAAGCAGTTACGAATATTATTATGGGATATATGAAAGAAAAGACAATATAGCGCCTTATACTGTTGCAAATGAGGGACACGCAAAACAACTGACAAATACCGAGAATACGGATGGAGAGGTATATCATGAGATCAAGATGGCCGAACTTACCAACTCCAGTAACACTTCGTTGACTGTGAAAAAGGACTGGGGAGGCCTGAATACGGATTTGGTATTACCGGCAGTGGTGATGGGGCTTCAGGTCAGCCCGGATGGAGGCGCCACGTGGTATTGGGCAGAAGACTATTTTACGCACTATTATTCGAAGTTTAGTTACGCGAACTATGAGCGGCGTCTCGAGAAGGGCCCATGGTCAGCCACATATAAAAATCTGCCGGCCGGGTATAAGAACGCAGCCGGAGATTATCAGGCATTTGCTTATCGTGCTGCCGAAAAATCCATCGGCGGTGTTGAAGTCAACTATACGACGGGTAAAGATGCTGAGAATGTGACTATAGTGACCGACACAGGAACGCTTTCGAGCGGAGTCTATAATATCTCTTTGTCGTCCCAGGATGGTAAGACCAGGATTACGAACCAAACGAATACGACGAATTTGACGGTGACAAAGAAATGGAACAATGACAGCGACAATGCCTACCGAACACGAGGGGATGTCGATGGGGATTCTGCGACCAGTTGGTCAGTGAAATTCCATGTATACCGAAGTTACGAGGTGACGGACGAAGGCGCAGCAAGGACAAAAACGGAGCGTGTATGCAAACCGGATGGCACTACGCCGTATGTTCTGGTAATATCCGGAACGGACAGTGAGGACAGTAAGTCCGTTACTCTCGAAAACCTGCCGACAGCAGCACCGGATGGCAGTGTATATACCTATTATGCGGTAGAACTGAACCCTGTGACGGAGGAAGAACTTAATACAGGTGATATTTATAATAGCATTTATAATGTAGAAAGTGAGAATTCGTCAAATGATGAAGCCCCGACGACGTATCAAACCGAAGTCACAAATACTTTGGATACGACAGAGCTTTCTGTGACAAAGACCTGGAAAGATAACGAACAAACGACGATGCGTCCGGTAGAAATTCAGCTTACTCTGTACCGGTATACGGAAGATGTGGCAGATGCGGAGCCAGTGAATTACAGCGGTACGGCTGTATTAAAGCCGGATGATTGGAAAGTGACTTATAAGAATCTTCCGAAATATAATGCGGACAGAAAGCCTTATCATTATTATGTGACAGAAGAACAGCAGACTGGATATAAACCTCCGGAATACTTAGACGGAGACTCCTATTCGGCGGCCAATAATGGAACTTATAGTGAAACGATTATCAATACGGCAACGGCGCTTTCATTGGATAAGATATCCACAATACGTGATGGGGCCAAACTGAATAATGTAACCCTTGGTTTTGAAATGACGGACGGTGGCGTCACATGGAAACTGACATGGAGCCGGAATGCATCTGGAATCGAAACATATACGCTTATGAAAGGTGAGACCGAATGGTCATCCGGTCAGGGCAGTGATTCCAATAAGCAGGTGACAGTCACGGGACTTCCGGCAGGAACATGGGAACTGAAGTCCGAGAGTACACCAAACGGTTATACAATGCCGGAAAGTGCAGCATTTACAATGGAAAATGACGGCACAATATCCAGTACAAGCGGCAGCATCACCCCGGGCGATGACAAGCTCTCAATTAGGGTAGAAGATGAACCGACCGGCTTGACCCTGGTGAAGAAAGGCAAAAATAGTGACGGAACTTTGGAAAAAATCACGGGCGGCTATACATTCAGTATTGACGGAATGTTCCGAGACAGCGATTCTGAAACCATAAAAGACACTCGATATATCGGAACTATCCCGTCAGGGAAAACAGAACTGGCCGACGGCATGCTTCTGGTATCCGATACAAGCGAAAAAGAACAGCCGGGATGGCAGCCGGAATACCTGTATGAACTGAAAGAGGAAAAGGCGCCGGCCGGATATAAGCTTTCGGGATATAGTGTGTTCTTCTATCTGGATAAGACGGGGAATGTCGCAATCTATCAGATTATAGATGGCGAAAATAATACGATTGACGAAAGAGAATGGGGAGACATTGCCCAGGCAGACAATACAAACGGCGCAACGATTGAATTTATAGATGAGCCGTTTGAACTTACCCTGCTCAAAACAGATAATGATACTGGAAATCCGCAAAGACTCGCAGGCGCGGAATTTTCATTGGAAGTTTATAACAGTGAAAGTAAGACATGGAGCTATGTGGAAATCAACGGCATACCGGTTGACGGCACAGATGACGGTGAAAAGCTGACAACAGACGAAAACGGAATTGTTACGCTCCCGAGTCAGGATTACGGTCTGGATGTTACATGCAAATACCGGATTACGGAGACTAAGGCGCCGGATGGTTTCAGCCTGCCTTCGACAACTAAAGACGGTAAGATGGTACCGGCATATACGATGGAATTTGAATTTGACGAAAATGGTATGCTGACGACCGGCGGAAGCACTCTGACATTTACGGATGCACCGATATCTATATCTATCATTAAAAAGGATGCAACAGATAAAGAGACTCTCTCCAATGTGGATTTTGAATTGTACATTGTAGACCAGAATGGACAAGAGACCAAAATCGATAAGCTGACCACGGATGGAGATGGAAGAGCGGATATTCCGGCAGTGAAGATGGCTTACGGAAATACCTATCGGTTATATGAATTGGCTAATCCTGGTTATATCGAGCAGAAAACGCTGGTCTATGCGTTTACAGTGAATCCGGATGGAACAATTACTCCGGAGGGCGAATTCGCAGGCGGCAGTGTTGCGGACAAGAAAAATACGGATGGAACCGTGGCAGAGGCAGTAAAGATTACTCTGGAGAATGAACGGATACTGGGAACCCTCACTGTCACAAAGGTGGATAAAAACACCGATGAAAAGCTGGAAGGCGCGGAATTTACACTTTACAAGGCTTTGACAGATTCTGATGGTAAACCTGTGGTAGGTTCTGACGGGAAAAAGGTCAAGGGAGAGAAAGTCGGGGATACGGATTATCCGAATCCGGCCGTGACCAATAATGACGGCGTAGCGGTATTTAACGACCTTGAATGGGGAGATTATATTCTGGAAGAAACAAAAGCGCCGGATGGTTATGAACGGCGGACGGATACCTGGGATATCACTATCGGACGCAAGGGGACAGACATTGTTCTTACAGTCCCTGAGACCATCTGGAATACAAAGAACCGTATTTCTTTCCAGAAATATGCCGACGGAGGCGAGATTTCTCTCTCCGGCGCTGAATTTACATTAATGCCTTATTCGGACAAAGATCGATTTGTTACAAATGATGTCAGCAGCCTGGATGAGAAATATCAGGCAGCGGCGGTAACAAGTGAGGATGGCAGACCTGTGATTCAGTGGACTTCTGTGAAGGATAATCCTCTGGTACTGGAAGGGTATCTGATAGCTGGAAATACGTATGTACTGACGGAGAAAACTGCTCCGGAAGGTTATGAATTAAATTCGAGAAGTTATATTTTCACTGTAACCGAAAGCGGAAAACTGGCAGCTCCGGAGACGGTTCCTGAAGGTTATACGGTATTGCCGGTGGATAACCTGGATGCGTCAGCAGGGATGGTGTATAATACACCGATTGAAATTACTGTTCAGAAACAGGATGCTGTTGATTCCAGCAGGGCGCTTTCCGATGCAGAGTTTTCTATGGAAGTCTATGACAGTATGAGTCAGCAGTGGATCTATGTCAAAGACGGTGATCAGGAGCTTGACGGAAAGAGCGGAAAACTGGTAACGGATGACAACGGTCAGATAAAGCTGACAGCATCTGACGGCACATCTCTGGTGACTTCCGGTGAGATTTACCGTCTGACCGAAGTGACGACACCAGAGGGTTATATTACGAGAACACCGAAATTAAGTCTGACCTTTACAGTGAAGACGGATGGCACAGTGGAACTGGCAAAGGATACAGATTCGGCAGTCAGCATCGGAAACAGTGAAGATACTATCCTGGTAAAGAATACAAAGACGAAGCTGTATATTGAAAAACTGGATGGAGAGACAGGCAGCATCTTATCTGGTGCGGAGCTTGCAATTTACAGGGCATCAGATTTTGATATGAATGAAGATGGCGTATGGACAGCACCGAAGTCTTCAGCGGAGCCGGTAATGACGCTCACAAGCGGAGAAAACGATTATGCAGAAGGACTTTCAGAAGATGAGACTTATGTGCTTTACGAGGCCGGAACACCATCCGGATATGATTCTTTTGTACCAGTGGAATTTACGTTGAAGACGGATAACGAAGTGGCGTTGGAAGATACGTCAAGAACGGATGTCATACTGTCAGGACCGGACGATGAAGGCAATTACAGAATTTCGGCAAACGACACAAGAATCCGCGGTCATGTGACACTGACAAAGACGGCGGATATCGACGGCGACGGTCAGGGAGATGAAATCGTTCCGGGTGTTGAATTTGCACTTTATCGTTCAGGGGAAACCAGAGATGAGGACACGCTGATTGCAGAAAATCTTGTGACTGACGAAAACGGAACATGGACTTCGGAAAATAATGAGGAGGATATGTTTACCGATACAGACGGACAGAAGAAACCATTCGCAACAGGTCTTCCAACCGGTGAGTATTACTTTGTGGAAACAAAGGCTACGGCCAATACGGCACTGAATGGGGAATATCATCGATTGATTATCGGCGATTCTGATACTGGAGCCAATGGCAGTCTCCAAACCGTGACAGTGGTAAATAAAATGTATACGGCAGGTGTTTCCCTGACCAAGTTGGATGAAGTATCCGGCGACGGTATCAGCGGTGTAATGTTTGAACTGAGCTATATTCCGGAAGGCGGAACAGAAGATGATCTCATGAAGCTGAGCGGAATCACAGATGCAAAGGGAAATTTAAGTTTTAACGATTTGACCAAGGGCAGCTATAGGCTGACAGAGATTTCAGCCGACGGCTATGATATCAGCCAGACCCATGCAGAAAAGAATCTGCCGTTTGTCGCCGAATTTGTCATAGACGATGACGATGATGGAAAGATGTTCAGTATCAATGCTACGGCCGCAGAGGACGGCGCTAATCCGCAGATTCAGGTGGTTCAGGGGAATTTAAGCAGCGGTGGTATTACGAATGCAAGACTCTTAGGCAGTGTGACTTTATATAAGATGGATGGCAGCCATGTGGATACGGCATTAAATGATGTGGAATTCACCCTTTATAAGCAGGATGAGACAAAGGGACTGTGGGATGAACTTTGGACATTCCTGACCGGTAAAACCTACTCGGCAATAGAAAGTTTTAAAGGCGAGGAATTAATTGAAGCCGGCAAACTTGTTATTAAAGACCTTGACTGGGGGACATATAAGCTGGTAGAGACAAAGGCAAAAGACGGTTATACGACAACTGATAAAAACACAGGTGAAGCCGTGGAGACCGTGGCGTTTGTCATTGACCGCAACAGCAGTAAAGTTATTGAGCTGAACACAGACGGCAATAGTTTCTATAATTATCAGACCTCTCTGTT
>CABRLU010000054.1 GCA_902471845.1 uncultured Lachnospiraceae bacterium
AGACCCTCCGAAATATCACGCCGGTCATGCTCGGCATTACGCTGTGCAGTCTGCCAAGCTCCTGGTCCATCACCGATCCATCAGCGGTGCTGGCCCTTCTCTTCGGCACGACAGTTGCACCAATTGCCGGCCAGTTTGGCTTTTTTGCCGGAATTCTCGCCGGATTTATCCACGCAGCCGTTGCTACCAATATCGGTATCGTCTACGGCGGAATGAACTTGTATAACAACGGTTTTGCCGGAGGTGTCGTTGCCTCCTTCCTTGTACCGATTTTTAAATCCATTCAAAACCGTCAGGCCAAGGTTAAAGGCATTCTATAAATTACATCTAATATCATTTTTACGGCAAAGCCGCCCCGCGGACTATGCCCGATAATGATCTCACCACGGTGGGACGCAGCAATCTGCTTCACAATGAGCAGACCCAGACCATGCTGCTGTTCCGCCGTGTTTTCGTCACAGACCATATAATGTGGAGTGTTATTTAATTTCTCTATCTGTTCGTCTGAACTTCCGATGCCATCATCTTCGACAAGAATCTCACACTTTGCCCCATTCTGCCGCACCGAAACATAAATGCCGCATCCCCCTTCATTATGATTCATGCTATTTTGTATGAGGTTCGAAACGGCTCGTTTAATTAAATCTCTGTCCGCCTGAATCCAGCAGACCGATAACGTCTCCGGCGTCTCCCAGAATATCGGATATTTGTCATCAATATCCATATTCATAAAATCCACGACCACCTGCCGTACAATGGCAACTGCGTTCTCTGGCCCGGATTTGACCGGCTGCATATTATATTCCAGTTTCGAAGCCAGATTCAGATCGTTAATCAGATTCCGCATACGCTCGCTCTGTTTTAAAATCACATCGGCCTTTGCCCGCTGATCTTCGGTAAGCCGGCCATCGCACTGAAGTTGTCCTGCATATCCCATGACCATGGACAGCGGCGTCCGTATATCGTGGGAAACCCCCGCAATCCAATTGGCTCTGGCTGTCTCCTTCTTTCTCAGCTGATCATTTTGACTTTGAAGCACATCCGACGTCCGGTTGATATTGAGCGCCAGCTCAGAAAGCAGCCCCTTCTCCCGGATGTGCACCGGTTCTCCCTCAGAAAGGGCCTGAATTCCCTCCGTAATCGGTTTCACGGATTTCAACAGTGTCGAATTTGCAATCATATAAATCAGAAATATGGCTGCACCATTCATAGCCAGCACCTTAAGAAGTGTAAAGGGGAGATTTTTAATCAGATGATAATCCCAACTCGGCCACATATGTTTCCAAAAGCTGTCTCTTGGATATCCCAAAACAACCAATCCATCTTCGCGTTCTCCTGTAAACGTAGGATATCCGTCAATATAGCCCCGGGTCAGATCTGCAATATCTGATATAGAATAGGTCATCGGAACCGAATCAGGAAGATTCTCCGTTTTCCAGACGACCTGTCCCGTATCATTATCAATAAAAACAGCCCACACATTATCTGCTTCTAATTCCCGTGAGAGTTCTTCCGGCAGACTGTAGCCTCCGCCGATTTTACAGAGAGCGGCAGCCGTTTCCTTTGCTGCTATCCACGGACGTCCATTGCCTTTCTGGGTCGTGAATTCCAGGATAAACAAAACCAGATTCAAAATAACAAGTAAAATGAAACTGAATAATAATATCCGTATACAGCGGCCAATAAGTTTCGGAACACTTTTCATATCATTTCCCCTCCACAATGAGCTTATACCCCAGGCCTTTTACCGTAATGAGCGATACAGGAGATGAAGGATTTTCTTCGATTTTTTCCCGAATGCGTCGTATATGAGCCATAAGAGAATTTTCATACCCAAAAGGATTTTCACCCCAGGCCGCCTCACAGAGAGCGTCAATAGTAACAATACGCCCCGACGCCCGATAGAGGGCTGACAACAGCTCATATTCTTTTGCCGTCAATGGGATATGCACGCCCTTTTTAATGACTTCCGCCCTTTCAAAATCAATCTCACTGCCATGAAGCTTTACAAGGGGATTTTCATCCTTATAGCTCCGTCGAAGAATCGCCATAACCCTGAAAATCAATTCTCTCGGCAAGAAAGGCTTGACCACATAATCATCCGCTCCCAGACCAAATCCCCGGAATTTATCTTCATCTTCACCCCGGGCCGTCAAAAACAACACCGGATAATCCGCCCGGTCTTTTAAAGCTTTCATTAATGAAAAACCGTCGCCATCCGGCAGCATGACATCCAGAATGGCCAGTTCCGGCAAAAAAGTCTCCGCCTCCTGCAAAGCTTCCCTTACATTTCCAGCCGTCCGGATATGACAGAATCCTTCCTCCTTTAAAATCGATACCACCATATCCAATAATGCCTGCTCGTCATCCACGAGCAGAATCCGTTTATTTTTCAAATAATCCAATGCCATAAGACCGCCTTCTTTCTTCTTTATGATTATACACCCTAAAGCACAGATTTTTCTCACTCCAAGCGAAAATGTAAGGTAGATGTAAGGTGACGAGAAGGTTCACACAAGGTTGAACGTGTAGACTGGATGCATAAAGAAAAAAGGAGTGATCTTCTATGAATATGATTGAAACAAAGAACCTGTCAAAAACCTATGGCAATTTTTCCGCCGTTTCCAACGTCAGTCTCCACATTCCCGAGGGAAGTGTCTATGGATTTTTAGGTCCTAACGGCGCCGGGAAATCAACCACAATGAAAATGTTTCTCGGGCTTACAAGACCTTCCGGGGGCTCATTTTCCATTGACGGCAAACACTATCCGGAAAATCGAATGGACATATTAAAAGAAATCGGTTCTTTCATCGAGGCTCCCGCTTTCTATGGGAATTTAACCGGTGAAGAAAATCTGGATATTATACGAAAGATTCTGGGGCTTCCAAAGTCTTCCGTATCTGAAGCACTGGAGCTTGTCGGTCTGACTCAGTGGCGCAGACGTCTGGCAAAAAAATATTCTCTTGGTATGAAACAACGGCTCGGTCTTGCCAGCGCTTTAATCGGCCGGCCGCCAATCCTCATTCTGGACGAACCAACCAACGGACTGGACCCGGTGGGCATCCATGAGATACGGACTCTGATTCGCTCTCTACCAAAACAATTTGACTGCACGGTCCTCGTCTCCTCCCACCTGCTCTCAGAAATTGAACTGATGGCTGACAATATCGGTATTCTGAATCACGGACATTTGCTGTTTGAAGGAACAATAGATGATTTACGAAATGATGCCGCATCTAAGGGCTATCCCACGGATAATCTTGAAGATACCTTTCTGGCGCTGATCGATGCAGACAACCGGAGAAGAGGTGGCAGATAATGAGTTATGCTTTGGAATGTAAAAAAATCAAACGTACAGGCCTGATTCCGGCTTTTTTGGGCGGCGGCCTTTTAGCAGCTCTGGTGCCGATACTCAATATGTCTTTCCGCTCAGAGATGTATATGACCGGTGACATACCGCCGCTCCAGATATTACTGGATGCCAACTGGCAGATGATGACCATGCTGAACCTGCTGCTCGCCGTGTCCGGCGCCTGCATTATGTACCACACCGAATATTCGGACAATGCTATTCAACGGATGGCCGCCCTGCCCCTTCGCGAAAGCCGCCTGTTTTTCGACAAGGCTCTCGTCCTGACCGTTTTATGCGCCCTGGTCCTTTTTATTGAGATAATGGCACTGGCCTTTTGCTGCCAATACTGGTTTCCGGATTCAGGAACTTTCTTCCCATTATCCTTTGCCGAACTGATGGTCAATTATGGATATCTTCTATTATTAATGCTGCCGGCGGTTTTAATATCCCTTCTGATCGCATCGGCCTTTAAAAACATGTGGATTCCTCTTGGCATTCACATCATCTGCATTTTTATGGCGACAATGCTGCCGGTCGAAAACTTTATTTTGACCCTCTTTCCTTTTGCTCTGCCTTTCCAGACACTGGCCGGAACAGAGACCTCCAGAGCAGTCCACTTCATTATTGGTGTTGTTATTGAAATAATTGTCATTGGAATTGGAGAATTGATTTATTTAAGAATTCGGAGGTGTTTTGAATGAATTTCTTTACGCTCATCGGCATTGAATTTAAGAAAATACGCCGTTCAAAAATTTTATGGATTTTATTTGCCGCTGTAATTATTCTCTGGCTGCCTTCTGTTTTAAACGCGCATATGAATTTTGAAATGCAGGATACAGGGATTTCTCCCCAAAACAACTTCCTCATACAGGGCTTTATGGGTATGGCTTGGTTTATATTCCCTGCTTGTATCGTCCTGAGTACCGTCCTTTTAAATCAGACCGAACGGAGCAACAAAGGCATTTTAAAAATGATGGCCCTGCCTCTCCGTGCAGACCGACTCTGCCTTGCAAAATTCGTCGTTCTTCTCTGCCTGACCGCAGTTCAGATACTCATGACGGCAGGTATATATTTCATCAGCGCAGCCATTGCATCACAGACCCAAAACTATGCATTTATGCTGTCTCCCCTGATTGTTTTTAAAGAAGCCGGGCTCATGTATCTGGCCTCGATTCCGATGATCAGCTTTTTCTGGCTACTGTCCACATGTATCCGGACACCGATTTTCTCCGTCGGCATCGGTCTGGCTTCCATCGTCCCGTCGGTCCTCATGATTAATACCAAAGCCTGGTTTGCTTACCCGATATGTTATCCATTTTATATCATTACCTCAGAATACAGTAAAATGGCTCCCAACATGTCCTTCGCACCAATCAAGCTCATCCCATGGCTCCCAACAGCCCTCATTCTGACCCTTCTTTGTCTGGTCATTTCCTGCCTGTATTTTGGGCAGAGCGAAAGGAGATAACACATATGAAAGATAAAATATTAACCACGATCAGCACTTTGATGATATTCATACCATGGACGATTCTTCCCCTCCGAAGATTCGACTGGGCATTAAAATCGCCCACGGCAGAAATTATATCCTTTAGGAAATAAGATTCCTCATGCTGGCCAGACTGATTCCCAGTGTGGAAGCATTATGTAAAAACGCAGAAGTTGTTGGCTGGATAATTCCGGCAACTCCGAGAATGATAAGTCCTGAATTAATTCCCACAATCTTCCGATAATTACTGTGAATTCGCCGCATCAGACTGTCGCTGAGTACTTTCAGCGTAACAATCTCATACAGGTCATCGGCTGAAATCGTGATATCTGCAATCTCCCTGGCAATTTCCGCTCCATCGCTGATAGCGATTCCCACATCGGCTGCGGAAAGAGCCGGGGAATCATTGATTCCATCGCCAATCATAATGACCCGTTTTCCAAGTTTCTTTTCGTTTTCTACAAATCGGGCCTTATCCTCCGGAAGCACTTCGGAATAGTATTCATCTACACCGACCCTGGCCGCCACAGCCGCTGCCGTGCGCTCGCTGTCTCCGGTCATCATGACCACCTTCTTAAATCCGGCACCTTTCAGTGAACGAATGACCGCATCGGCCTCTTCTCTGAGCGGATCCTCAATACAGATCACAGCTTCCAGCACACCTTCCACGGCAAGATAGAGATGGGAATACTCCGGAGCAAGCTGGTCGAATTTTCCCTCATGGCCTTCCCGAATCCGGCATTTTTCATCTTCAAACACAAAATGATAACTTCCGATAACAACCTTTTTGCTTTCAATGCTCGAAGATATGCCATGGGCAACAATATAATCCACTTTGGAGTGCATCTCTTCATGTTCAAGTCCCCGGAATTTTGCCGCTTCCACCACGGCCTTTGCCATGGAATGTGGGAAATGTTCTTCCAGACAGGCGGCAATACGGAGCGCCTCATTTTGACTCAACTCTCCAAAAGTCACAACGTCCTTCACTGTCGGCTGCGCCTTTGTCAGTGTTCCTGTCTTATCAAATACAATCGTTTCCGCCTCGGCTACGGCTTCCAGATACTTTCCGCCTTTGACCGTCATATGGTATAATCCGGCTTCCCGAATAGCAGAAAGAACCGATATCGGCATAGCCAGCTTTAATGCACAGGAAAAATCCACCATCAGTACAGCCAGTGCCTTCGTTACATTCCGGGTAGCCAGCCATACACCGGCCGTTCCCAGGAGCGTATACGGCACCAGCTGGTCAGCCAGATGCTCAGCCCGGCTTTCAGCGCCGGATTTCAGCTTCTCCGATTCCTCAATCATGGTCACAATCTTTTCATAACGGGTCGCACCGGAAACTTTTTTCACCTGAAGCGTAATCTCGCCTTCTTCCACAACCGTTCCAGCGTAGACATAACCGTCTTTTTCCTTATGTACCGGGAGAGATTCACCAGTCAGCGAAGCCTGATTGATCATAGCGTCTCCGGAAACAACAATACCATCAAACGGAATCACATTACCCATACGGACAACAACCTGGTCTCCCGGCTGAACTTCCGAAGAAGAAACCAGAACTTCCTGGCCATCCTTACGCAGCCAAACCCGACTCACATTCAAAGACATACTCCGGGCCAGATCCCCAACGGACTTTTTGTGGGTCCACTCCTCCAGAAGTTCTCCGATACCAAGCAGGAACATGACGGAAGACGCCGTATCCATATCCCTCCGGATGAGAGAAACACTGATAGCCGTCGCATCCAATACGGATACCTCCAGCTTTCTCCGCCGCAGGCTGTCAACACCCATACGGATATATTTCACCGACTTAATACAAGTCAAAACAGCCCGCACCGAATAAGGTATAAACAGCTTGCTTCCCATACGCATCAATACCCGCATGATCAGCTTTTCCTGATATTCGGCATTTAACTCCCGTCCGGAAGTTTCAATGACACCCTCCGGCACTTCCACTACATCATACTGGAAATGTGCCAGACCATCCAACACTTCCTGCCGGCACCCGGAATAGCAGATGGCGGCATCCCCTGTACGTTCATAAACCTTTGCTTCCGTCACATTCGGCAGTTGATAAAGATAATATAAAAGCGTATCGGCCTCTCTGCAGGACATCCGCTTTTGATTCATATGAACACGAAGCCGTCCTTTAATTTCATGCTTTATAATAAACTTCAATGTCATCCCTCCACATATAATAAGGGGGCTGTCCGATCACAGCCCCACTTTACTATTTTAGAATATTATTCTGCATCAGAAACTTCCTGGAAATCGTTTTCAACTGCTGTTTCATCTTCAACAACAGCGGCGGCTTCCTCTGCTGCTCTGTCTTCATTCATCTGCTTCGCTTCAGAAAGAATGTCTTCTGCATTCTCCTGAACTGTTGTTGCTGTCTTCATAACACAGTCCTTTGCCCGAAGAACGGCTGCCGTACAATTGGTATAGATTTTCTTTGCATCTTTACTGGAAAGAATCTTTAATCCAGCTGTACCGAATAATAAACCTCCTGCAAAAATTCCTAACTTCTTTACATCAAATATATCCTTCATGCTGCTTACCTCCTATTTGTGCTTATAACCTGTGTAAAAGACCATAACGAAACAAAATACTGCCGCCCAGGCCCAAAACTTATGCTGTTTCACTTTTATCAGCCCCTTTAAAAATTATTAACAGAATCTTTAAGTGGTATGATAGCACTTTAGTTTGTGAAAGGCAAGCCTAACATCTTTATTGAGAATTCTTTTCATTTGCGTCGATTTTATGCCCAAAAAAGAGCTTCGATCATCCAAGAGCCACATCCAAAATCATCATCAATGTGAATCCCACGGCAAAGCCAATGGTGCCGATATTGCTGTGACTACCTTCGCTGGCCTCCGGGATCAGTTCTTCCACAACCACGTAAAGCATGGCTCCCGCCGCAAAAGCCAGCAGATAAGGAAGCACCGGCGTCACGAACCTGCCGAGAAGTACGGTGAGCAAAGCCGCCACCGGTTCCACAGCACCGGAAAGGAATCCATAAACAAATGCCTTCCCTGAGCTCATGCCGTCCTCACTTTTTAAAGGCATGGAAATGACAGCCCCTTCAGGAAAATTCTGGATAGCTATACCAAGAGCCAACGTAAAGGCCCCCGCCAGGGTAATTCCGCTGTTTCCCGCCAGCATTCCGGCAAATACCACACCGACCGCCATACCCTCGGGAATATTGTGAAGCGTTACCGCCAAAACAAGCATGGTTGTCTTTTTTACGCTCCGCTTTGGTCCTTCCGGCGTATCGCTGCCCAAATGCTGATGAGGAATACATTCATCCAGTATCAATAAAAAGGCAATGCCTAAAAAAAGGCCCACGGCGGCAGGTATAAAGGCGAGACGCCCCATATCCTCCGACATATCCATGGCCGGAATGAGCAATGACCACACGGAAGCCGCCACCATGACCCCCGATGCAAAGCCAAGCAGACTCTTCTGTACTAAAGGATTTATTTCATTTTTCAACAAAAAAACACAGGCAGCTCCGGCCGTCGTTCCGACCAGCGGTATGAGCAATCCCCATAAGCTTTCCATAAACACCCCTCCCATTTCTCTTTCTTTGTATCTCTATAGAAATCTTGTTATTGTATCATACCTGAAGAGAAATGGCAACTGATGTCTTTAAAAAATCAACCGCTGATAGACCTCCACCGCATCTAAAATATTATACTGTTCTGTCTGATGGGAACCGCTGGCCCCGGCTGTTACCAGAATATATTCCTGTTCATGAATATGGGCCAGACTTGCAAGGCACAGCCCGGCTTCATCCGTATATCCGGTCTTACCTCCAAGAATAATCTCGTCCCCAATCGCTTTGTCCTCGAAATCAATTTCTTCCAGTCCCTTCGACAGAGTACTCTGAAAAGAAAATCCCTCCGGGTGAATATTTGTTGATTCCACATCATAAGTCCGACTTGTAAAAGCTTCTCTGAAAATCCGATTCGACAGAGCATATTTTAACAGGATTGCCATATCCTCCGCCGTCGTATAATGATTTTCCGAATGAAGTCCGGTGACATTTGAAAAATGGGTATGTCCCATACCAAGTTCTTCTGCTTTCCGATTCATTAAATCTGCAAAATCTGCTTCCGTTCCCGACACATACCGGGCATAGGCCAGACAGCATTCCGCTCCTGAAGGCAGTAAAATGCCATATAACAAATCCTTAAGAGTCACTTCCTCTCCAGGCTGAAATCCGGCCATGGAAGCATCCGTCCCATGCAAATCTTCAAATATATCTTTATCCAGTACAACCCGTTCATCCAGATCTTCTGTATGCTCCACGGCCACGATTGCTGTCATTATTTTTGTCAGTGAGGCCGGATACATTCGTTCCTCACCGCCCGTATCCATCAATATTTCTCCCGTATCTGCATTGATCAACACCGCATAAGGACTGTAAATCTGGCCGGAACGGCCATTGACAACCTGAACATTGTTGTCCGGCAGCTTCATCGAAGCTGTCCGAACCCATTGTCCTGATACCATATACATAGAAAATACGGCAAAGATCTCTGCCATTATAATCAACTTTCGTTTTATATGCATCCTCTATTCCTCCTATTGCTCTTATTTTTCATTTTTCCCAAAATATTTATTTATAGAACAAAAAAATCTCTGTTCCGTAGTTATTCTACCGAACAGAGACATTCTGTTTTTTATTTCGCTATTTAATTTTGAGAAAAAATACTAAGCCGGAAGGGTTACACGGAACGTGGTCACTTCACGGTCGCTCTCCGCTGTAATCGTCCCGCCATGAAGATTCACGATCTCTTTCGCTATGGCAAGTCCAAGCCCGGCGCCGCCCGTATTGGTCCGGCGGGCCTCGTCCAGACGGAAAAACTTCTCAAAAATGGTTTCCAGTTTATGGGCCGGAATGGTTTTGCCATGATTCCTGACGGCAATAATCACCTGCTCCTGGACCTTTTGGGCCGTTACATCAATTTCTGTCCCCGGATAACTGTAAGCAATGGCATTTTTAAGAATATTGTTAAATACCCGGGCCAGCTTTTCCGAATCCCCATAAACAGATAAATGTTCATCCACATGAAGCTCTATACGGTTATCGTTGGCGGCCAGCAGCGGATAAAACTCATCCGTCATCTGAACAAGCATATAAGACAGGTCAATCGTCTCTTTTTCAAGAACCATCTGCTGTAAATTATATCGGGTAATCTCAAAAAACTCGTTAATCAGCTTTTCCAGACGCAGCGCTTTTTCCAGCGTAATATGAACATATTTTGCCTTCTGCTCCGCCGGCATATCCGGCGCTTCATCCAAAAGACTCAGGTATCCGATGACCGATGTCAGCGGCGTCTTTAAGTCATGGGCCAGATAGGTAATCAAATCATTCTTCCTCTGGGCTTCATCTTTAAGCGCCTGCTCATTTCGCTGCATCCGGTTCTTAATTGCCGCTATCTGAACCGAGACTTCCGAATATTTCCCCGGAAAAACATCGGAAACATCCATATCCCTTGACATATACTTCTGAACTCCATTACCTATTTCCGTCATCGCCGCCTTCAACTGTTTACCGGCTTTATAACGCGATACCAAATAGAGCATAACGAGCCATATACATGCCACAAACACCATGACCCAAAACAAAAATATCTTAAATCCTTCGATATTCAGGTCCCGGACATAAACGCTCTCCTTTGTATAGGGGTCAACCATTAATCTTGTTGTCAGGAAATACCCTTCAAACCAATCCATAAAAAGGCCATTAAGCGCCACATCAAAAAGCATATACAGCAACTGACATCCGAGATATCCGGCCATAATGAGCAAAATAAGTTTTATAACTGAGAAAATTCTATCTTTCAATTTTATAACCACACCCCCAGACCGTTTTTATATACTTCGGATTCTCAAAGGAATCCCCCATCTTTTCCCTTAAATGACGGATATGGACGGTAATGGTATTATTATTTTTACTGAAATATTCATCTCCCCAGATTTCGTGAAACAGTTCCTCCGAGCTGACCACATTTCCCTTTTTTTCCACCAGAATCCGAAGAATTGAAAACTCTGTCGGCGTCAGAGACAGCGGCTTTTCATTCAATGTGCATTCATGATTTTTTACATTGATCACAAGACCGGAATGTATCAAAACATCCGACGGCTGCTCTTTGCCCGTATTATACCGTTTATAGCGCCGGAGCTGAGCTTTCACCCGGGCCACGAGTTCCAGCGGAAGGAAGGGCTTGGTGATATAGTCATCCGCCCCAAGTGTCAGGCCATTAACCTTGTCCATCTCTTCACCCCTGGCCGTCAGCATAATGACCGGATAGTTATATTTTTCCCGTATTTTCCGGCAAATCTGAAAACCATTCATATCCGGAAGCATAACGTCCAGAATAGCCATATCCAGTGTTTCATTTTCTATACAATGAAGCGCATCCTTTGCCGAATAAAACTTAACTACCTGAAAATTCTCATTTTCCAGATATAGGGCAACCAAATCTGCAATCTCCTGTTCATCATCCACAATTAAAATTTTTTCACTCATGGTCTATCCCCCTCGTCTCAAGACCATTATACAGGAAACTGTTTTAAAAATCTTTAATATTTTCCTAAGTTTTTAGCAGCCCCTCCCAAACCTTTTGCCAGCGAAATCCTACTCGCCGTCTTCTGCCATTTTTCTTGCCTGTTCTTCCTGAACCTCCGGCAAACCGGAAAGCATCGGTGTCAGATTTGGATCCGTTTTTGAAATCTTCCGCGCAATATAATTCTTCGTGATGGCAAATACTGTACCGGAAAGGGTCAGTACGCCGATTAAGTTCGGAATAGCCATCAGACCATTTAATGTATCGGCAATATCCCAGGCCAGATCAAAACTCATCGTTGCTCCAAAAACGATACAGATGACAAAAATCACTTTATAAGCAATCGTAGCCTTCGTTCCAAAAAGGAATTCACAGGCCTTTGTTCCATAAAATGACCAGCCAAGAACTGTGGAGAAAGCAAATAAGGCTACGGCAACCGCCACAAAAATTCCTGCGGCTGAACCAAATCTTAAGGCCATCGCTTCACTGACAAGGGAAGCGCCTGTTGATTCACTTAAAACTTCACCGGTCTGAAGATTGATAAGACCTGAATTTAACACGGTAAATGCAGTCAGTGTACATACGATGATCGTATCAAAGAATACTTCAAAGATTCCCCACATTCCCTGAACGACCGGTTCTTTAACGTTGGATGCGGAATGAACCATAACAGATGAACCAAGACCGGCCTCATTGGAGAACACGCCCCGCTTAAATCCCATGGTTATCGCATTTTTAATCAAAGTTCCCACAGCAGCTCCGGCCACAGCCTGAAGTCCGAAAGCGCCCTTGAAAATGGCGCCGAAAACCGCCGGAACCGAACCGATATTCATGATCAGTGTTGCCACCGTACCGATAATGTAAATGAGAGCCATAAAAGGCACGATTTTTTCTGTCACACTGCCGATGGCTTTGATACCACCCAGAATAACCAGGGCCGCTAAAATAGCTAACAAAACACCAATAATAATCTGAGGTGTAATGCTTCCGATGACCGTCTCAGGCAGATGGAAGGCATCCACGATGGAGCTGGTAATCTCATGTACCTGGGTCATATTGCCGATACCAAAACTGGCAAACATACAAAACAGTGAAAAAAGTACAGCAAGAAACTTGCCAAGGCCCTTACAGCCCTTTTTAGAACCAAGGCCGTCCAACAGATAATACATGGCTCCGCCGGACCATTCACCCTTGCTGTTTTTTCTACGGTAATAGATACCAAGAACATTCTCAGAATAATTGGTCATCATACCAAAAAAGGCGGAAACCCACATCCAGAATACCGCACCGGCGCCGCCGACTACAATAGCACTGCTGACCCCGGCAATATTGCCCACGCCAATGGTAGCCGCCAAAGCTGTCGATAAGGCCTGAAACTGGGAAATAGACTTCTCATGCTTGGCCGTGTGGGCACGGACATCTTTCTTCTTGAAAATGGCAAGGAAAGTGGCATCCATCCACTCCTTAAAATGAACTAACTGGAAAAATTTCATTCCTACCGTCATAATAATGCCTGTCGAGATAATAAGGACAAGCATCGGGATTCCCCATACGACGCCATTAATCGCACTGTTGATTTTTGTAATTTGTTCAATCATAACATTTTCCTCCTGAGTTTTTGGCTTTAAAGATTTCGGTATCAAAAGCCTTTACGTATAAAAAAATGGAGTATTCCCAATCTCTTGAGAATACTCCATCGTATTAAGTTAATTATAAGCAAAAATCAAATAGGCGTCAATCCCTTTTTTGTCAAAATCAGGAAACCCGGTTATAGTTGATGAGGCAGCCTTTGAGAATGATTTCCCGCTCTTCATCGGTCAGCTCACCCAATGTCATTGTAAATGGTACCAGTTCATCTCCAACTTTGTAGGCTGTGATCTCATCTGCCTTTTCTTCTACAGCCTTGCGGATATCCGGCAGGAAGAGATAATCACCGTTGGCAAATGGCAGTTCGCCTTCCGGAATGATAAACGGCAGCATGCCCCAGTTGATCAGGTTGGAGCGATACCGTTTTGTCGCATATTCGTTGGCAATATTGGCCCATCCGCCGAGAACCTTCTGGCAGGAAGCTGCCTGTTCACGGGCAGAACCGTCACCTGGTTTTACTGCAAAAATGGTACTTCCAACACCCAGATTGCCTTCACCGGCTTCCGGGAATCTGGTATGAACTTTTTCCATGACCGGTTTCATCTCCGGCAGAACTTCCAGCGGACAGGTATTGGCTTCAATAGCCTTCTGAGCCTTTTGAACCTCTTTCGCACGTCCCACATAAGCCGGGTCTTTTCTGGAC
>CABRLU010000055.1 GCA_902471845.1 uncultured Lachnospiraceae bacterium
GTGGAGTATCGCCTTGCCAAGGCGAGGGTCGCGGGTTC
Source organism: uncultured Lachnospiraceae bacterium (assembly GCA_902471845.1). GTDB lineage: Bacteria > Bacillota > Clostridia > Lachnospirales > Lachnospiraceae > Frisingicoccus. Next base: position 39 of record CABRLU010000055.1, read on the forward strand.
GAATCCCGTCTCGCGCTTCAAAGAAATGTAATAGATTCATGGATTTTCCGTGAATCTATTATTTTTTGTGCTGTAAATAGATAAAAGCAAGTTAATCCGGACGATGGATTTTATGCAAAAAATATGTAAAAAGGCCTGGTTCTCCAGCGTTTTGTACAAGTTGTCAAAAGTTATTAAATTAACGATAAAAATTTATAGACAATTTCGCCAAAGGGTGTTATAATGACAACATAGTAACTGGTAGAACTGGTAGGACCAGTTAAAAACAAATTAAACCAAAGAAAGGGAGAGGGTTATGTTATTACAAGTTATTCTCGCAGTTATACCTATTGCATGGCTGATCATATCTATGACAGCATTTAAGATGTCAGGATTTAATGCCTGCGGTATCGGTCTTATCATTACAGCTGTTGAATGTATCGCTGTATATGGTATGTCAGTTGTTGAAGTTGGCACAGGTGCATTGGAAGGTGCGCTGGCAGCCATCTGGCCAATCGGTATCATTATGTTTGGTGCCATGTTCGTATACAACCTGAGTCTTCGTACAGGTGGTATGGATGTTATTAAGAACATGTTGGCATCTGTATCCAATGATAAACGTGTTGCAGCGTTAATTCTTGGATGGTGTTTCGGTAACTTCATGGAAGGTATTGCTGGTTTCGGTACAGCCGTTGCTATTCCGGCAGCCATGATGGTAGGTCTTGGATTTGATCCAATTGCATCCGCTGTTATTTGTTTGATCGGTAATGCAGCATCCCCTGCTTTCGGTGCTATTGGTACACCGACAATCAGTGCTTATAACACAGCAGGTTTTGAAGCAATGGGAATTGATATGATTTCCTTATCCGCACCTACATCCCTGTTACTTGCAGGTCTGTGTATTTTATCTCCATTCGTAATTGTCTGGTTAGTTGGCGGATCACCAAAAGCACTTAAAGGTGTTATGCCTATTACAATTGTATCCGTAATATCTTTCTATGTACCATTTTATGTAATTTCCGCATTTGTTGGTCCTGAACTTTCCGTTACAATCGGTGCTATCATTTCTTTAGTAGCAGTTGTAATTATGGGACGTAAATCCAGTGGAGATATTCCGGAAGAATATTTGCTTGAAAAGAAAGATGAAGAAGCAGGCGCAGCAGCTTCGGCAAAACCTCAGATGAGCGTTGCAAAAGCCTGGATTCCTTATGTATTGATCGTTATTTTCATCCTTGGTTCTTCCAAGCTGGTTCCTCCGATCAACTCCGCATTAGGCGCAATCAAATCGACAGTTACGATTTATGCAGGAGAAAACGCCGGCGCATTATCCTTCTCATGGATTAATACACCAGGTGTGTGGATGTTCCTTGCAGGTATTATTGGTGGTCTGATTCAGGGTGCAAGTGTTGGCGACCTTGGCGCAGAATTTGTTGCAACTATTAAGAAATACTGGAAAGCAGTAGCAACCGTTGTATTTATCGTAGCAATTGCTAAATTGATGGGTTATGCTGGTATGGTTACGAAATTAGCTAATGGCTTAGTAGCTCTTACAGGCAGCTTCTATCCATTCATCGCTCCGATTATCGGTGGTATTGGATGCTTCGTTACAGGTAGTGCAACTTCTGCTTGTGTTATGTTCGCAAAACTGCAGACAGAAATTGCCGGACAGTTGAACATTGATCCTACATGGCTTGTAGCTGCAAACTCCGCAGGTGCAACAGCTGGTAAGATGATTTCTCCACAGAGTATCGCGATGGCAGCAGCAGCTATCAGTGTGGCTGGTTCCGATGGTAAGATCATGAGCGCAACACTTAAATGGTGTGTTCTTTACCTCATCATCCTTTGCGTATGCTGCTACGTAGGTGTTATTCTCTAAATAAAAAAGCTATTAAGAGCATATAAAGCATACATGTTAGAAATGGCATCAGTGTGTGATACATACTGATGCCATTTCAAATAAAGGGGTTACACAAATTGGGCTTGGTATAAATCTTGAAAAGGAGGGGCGGCCGGTGGATTATCTGTATACGGATATATATAAAAAGCTGGAAGAGAGAATTAAGGGAATGTCGGTAGGAGAAAAGCTTCCGTCGGAACGGACGATGGTTCAGGAATACGGCGTTAGTCGAAATGTTCTGAGAGAAGCGTTAGTGCTGCTTGGTGACAGAGGCCTGATCGAAATCCGACCGGGTAAAGGCTCCTATGTGACAGATAAGCAAAAGGCTCGTTTTGCCAAACATTTTGAAAGTATTCTGGAGGAAGACCGTCACAGTCAGATGCAGGTACTTGAGGTTCGGGAAGTATTAGAACTGGCAATGTTTGAAAAAGCTGCTTTAAATGCGGACAGTGATGATATTGATGCCATGGAAAAAATCTATGAGCAGATGGAGAAAAATCTCAGTGAAAAAACCGGATATGGAAATCTGGATCTGAAGCTTCATATGCAGATCGCGAAAGCGACACATAACGATATTTTTCCAATTTTGGTACACACATTGTATGAGTCCAGCGGACAGCGAATCATGTTGATGGAAGATATGTTTCCGGATTCCATGAAGTCCATTCATCGGGATCATTTGGGAATTATTGAGGCGATTAAGCGCAGGGACGTGAAGAGCGTACGAAAGGTCGGGAAACGTCATTTTGATGTGGACCGTTATATGCTTCTATCCATGAATGAACTTGAAGAAAATCCAAAATAAAGGTAGAATAAAAAGGTATTTTCAAAGAAGAATCGGACATAGACCTCCGTTCGGGTTCTTCGGATGAAAATGCCTTTTATTTTTATATTGTGAAGTAATAGCTGTTTATACCAGCGGAAAGGAAAGAAAGAATGGGATTGAATCAGACACCGGCAGCAAACCGGGTGCATATAGGTTTTTTTGGAAGAAGAAACGCTGGAAAATCCAGTGTTGTGAATGCGGTAACAGGCCAGTCTCTGGCCATTGTCTCTCCGGTAAAGGGGACAACGACGGATCCGGTATATAAAACGATGGAATTACTTCCGATTGGACCGGTAATGATTATTGATACACCGGGAATTGATGACGAAGGGACACTTGGAAATCAGCGGGTAAAGAAGACCCGTCAGGTACTCAACAAAACAGATGTGGCAGTTCTTGTTGTCGATGGAACGACAGGTATGAATGGTGCAGATGAAGAACTGATTCATCTTTTTAAAGAAAAGGAGATTCCTTATATTATTGCTCTGAATAAAAGTGATCTGTGTACCGTATGCAGCTATGGTGCGGATGAACCCTATATTTGGGTCAGTGCAAAGGAAAAATCGGGGATTTATGGCTTGAAAGAGAAAATAGCCCGTCTGGCTGTTACAGAGGCTCCGGAACGGCGTATTGTGGCGGACTTGATTCAGCCGGGTGATTTTGTTGTACTGGTGGTGCCGATTGATTCGGCAGCACCGAAGGGACGGCTTATTTTGCCTCAGCAGCAGACAATTCGTGATATATTGGAAGCGGATGCGGTTTCAATTGTTGTAAAAGATTCGGAATTGAAGCAGACTTTGGAGGAACTTGGGAAGAAGCCTAAGATAGTCATTACGGACAGTCAGGCTTTCCGAAAGGTATCGGCAGATACGCCGCCTCATATATTGCTGACCTCCTTTTCCATACTGTTTGCCCGCTATAAAGGAAATCTTGAGTCGACGGTACGGGGCGTCAGGGCGTTGGACGAGTTAAAGGATGGTGACCGGATTCTCATTTCCGAAGGATGTACCCACCATCGTCAGTGTGATGATATAGGCACTGTGAAGATACCACGATGGATTGAAGCGTATACAGGCAAACGTTTTCAATATGAATGGAGTTCAGGAACAGAATTCCCGGAGGATTTGAATGGGTATGGACTGATTATCCACTGCGGCGGTTGCATGCTGAATGAGCGGGAAATGAAGTATCGTCAGAAGTGCGCAGAGGAGCAGGGCGTGCCAATGACAAATTATGGAATTCTTATTGCACATACTCAGGGAATTTTAAAACGAAGTCTGGAACCATTCCCGGATATTTTGAAATTATTAGAAAGTGGATTATAAGAAAATTTCAGCTTCGCCGCTTCCAGCCGAAAAGCTTCGGCGGCAAAGAATAGGCCACACCGATCCCAAGGCCGATGGCGATGGCGGTTTTTAAACTGCTCATACCGTAGTAAAGAGCTGCCTCTCCAGGGCCGGTAATGGTGTAGTAGGCTGTATAATAAATGCCGGCTCCCGGAACGAGGGTAAAGATACCCGAAATCAGGAAAAGTGTTGTCGTTACCTTATAGATGCGGGCCAGATATCTTGAGCAGATTGTAAGAATCGCACTTGCGGCAAAAATGGCGGCCACGGAAGAGCCGGTCACATCGAGCGTCAGGAGATGGACACCCCATCCGAGAGCGCCGACCAGGCCGCATTGGGGCAGATATTTATTTGGTGTGCTGAACAGTATGGAAAATGAAACCGTTCCTACAAAAGCTGCGATTAATTGAAATATAATTTCCAGCATAGGTGCCTCCTTGTATTATAAAAACAACGCTGTAGCAATTCCGACGCCGATGGCAATGCCTCCAACAGTTACCAGCGCGTCGACAAGCCGGACCAAACCGGCAAGATAATCATTTTCAAGAAAATTACGAAAAGAGTTTGTCAATGCAATTCCGGGAACCAGCGGAAAAAGGGCTCCGATGGTAATGCGGTCCAACTGGTCGCCTAAACCGGCAGAATGAAGAAGTATACATGCACAGACAGCGATAATGCTTGCGGCGATATTATACATGATCTTCGGAAGAGCCAGTTTTGGAAGCAGGTACAGTACAAAAATATAAAGAATGCATCCGGCGCAAAAAGCGGTCAGCGCATCAAAAAAGCTTCCTCCGAAAAGATAACAGAAACCGCCGCTTCCGAAACCGGAACTGATGATTTTCATTAAATTATTGGAAGATTCGAGAAACTGAATCCTGTCCAGCTCGGCTTCAATCTCCGCCGGATCATCCAGACCGGCTACGATTCTACGGGATAAGGTATTTAATGCCTCTAAACGGCAGATATTGATCGGGGACAGTGAAATATAGCGGACACGGCAGGAATAGGTCTGACCATCTGTCAGCATGGATGCAAAGATTCCGTTGGCAATGACAAATGTATTAAAATCTTTAAGTCCCAGAGCATGGGCGGCATAAGTCATGACATCTCCGGTGCGGAAAATCTCTCCGCCGTTTTCCAGCATTTCATTGCCAAGTCGTGTGACTAACTCAAAATATATTTTTTCTTTTTTAATAATCTCTTCATGACTCATAATGATTTTTATTTCCTTATTGTTTAATGGTCTGAGATTATATTATCACAAAAATAAAGAAGATGAAGAAGTAATTTTTTAATATTCTGTATTTTAGTTATAAAATATGTTATACTGTAACCGTTCGATTTGAGCGCGTTTGGAAGAAGGAGGACAGCAGTCAATGGAAAAGATAAAGATATTTACTGATTCGGCCAGTGACATTACTTATGAAAATGAGAAAAGCCTGGATATCGAGATGGTTAACTTTAACATTGCAATGGGTGACAGATCTTATGTCAGCAGAATTGATTTTAATAATGAAGAATTTTATAAATTGATGGCAGGATATGATGGTATTCCAACCACATCCCAGGTCACAGCTTTTGAATTTCAGGAAATGTATGAGAAATTTTATAAAGAAGGTTATACGGATTTAATTGGTATTCTGATCAATAGCGAGGGCTCGGCGACATATGAGAATTCTTTAATGGCGTATAAGCTGTTCATAGAAGAACATCCGGAAGCCGAAGGGAAATTCAGAGTGCACAGCATTGATTCCAGAAGTTATACCGGCGCTTATGGCTATGCGGTGATTGAAGCTGCGAAAATGGTCAGAGATGGAAAGAGCGTTGACGAAATCATCGCCTTTGCGAAAGACTGGGTGGATCACTGCGTCATCTATTTTGTACCATATACATTAAAATATGCCAGCAAGAGCGGAAGAATTCCAAGCGCGGCGGCCTTTGTCGGCGATAAGCTTGGCATTAAACCGATCATGCGCATTTATGACCATGTGATTTCCACGGCACTGACTGTCCGAGGTGAAAAACGGGTTGTGAAAAAAATCGCAGAAAAGACCATGGCAGACATCGAAAAAGGTACTCCGTACATGATTGTTTACGGTGATAACACGGAGATCAGAGACCAGATGGCTGAAGAGATGACCCGCCTTCTCGGCTATGCGCCCGTGGATTTTTACCAGATTGGGGCAGCCATTGCAGCCAATGCCGGACCGACCGTAACAGGCGTTATTTTCAAAGAAAAATAGAATTCCACGAAAATTATTTACAATAATATCCAGTAAAAAAGCCTTATGTTAAGCGTGATGGTAAAATCACCAACATAGGGCTTTTTTTAGACAAAAAAATATGAAATATATGAAAAATATGATTGATAAATGCTTGACGAAGCAGACTATGTGCTATATAATTAGTGTACAAAGTATTCGTGCAGGCAAAAGTGCCTGGACAAACTATTAACACGAGAGCTTAAACAGGAGGTATAATTATGGTGGATTTTAAGCTGACCAACAAACAGTTATTGGCAAAGAAACTTTTTGCAGAATTTGCAGAAAAAGAAATTAAGCCACTCTCTTCAGAAATGGACGAAACAGAAGTATTCAATCTTGAATTACTTGAAAAAATGAAAAAAATCGGATTAATGGGTATCCCATATGACAAAAAATACGGCGGCGGCGGCGCTGACATCTTAACATATGCAGTAGCTATGGAAGAGATCTCTAAAGTAGATGCCAGCTGCGGTATCACAATGTCCGTACATAACTCTCTTTGCTGCCCATGTATCAACGATTTCGGTACAGAAGAACAGAAAGAAAAATATTTAAGACCATTAGTAAATGGAACATGGTCCGGCTGCTTCAGCTTAACAGAGCCAGGCGCTGGTACAGATGCTTCTGGTGCTAAGACTATCGCTGAGAAAACAGAAGATGGTAAATACTACATCTTAAATGGTCAGAAAGTATTCGCTACAAACGGTGGATTCGCTGATGTTTACGTTGTATTCGCATTAACAGATAAGACAAAAGGACCAAAAGGTATGTCCGCATTTATCGTAGAAAAAGGTACTCCAGGTGTTATCGTTGGTGAAAACATCAAACGTATGGGTATCCGTGCTGCTTCCAACGTTGAGCTTGCATTCGTAGACTGCAAGATCCCAGCTGAAAACCTGTTAGGTAAAGAAGGCAAAGGTTACGGAATCGCTATGGGCGCTCTTGCTGGCGGACGTATCGGTATCGCTGCTCAGGCTACAGGTATTGCTCAGGGTGCTTTAAACGAAGCTATCAAATACTCCAAAGAAAGAAAACAGTTTGGAAAACCAATTTCTTCTTTCCAGCATACACAGTTCCAGTGTGTTGAAATGCAGACAAGAATCGATGCAGCTCGTCTCTTAACATGGCGTGCAGCTAAAGCTAAAGACGATCATGAAAACTACACACCATTATCTGCTATGGCAAAATTATACGCTTCTCAGGTTGCTGTTGACGTTACACGTTTTGCAGTTCAGTTAATGGGTGGATATGGATACTCCAGAGAATATCCAGTAGAACGTATGTATAGAGATGCTAAGATTACTGAAATCTACGAAGGTACATCCGAAGCTATGAAGATGGTTGCCGGCGGCGCAGTAATGAACGCAGTGAAATAAGAAATAGGAGGAAGAAATCATGAAGATTGTTGTTTGTGCAAAACAGGTACCGGATACAACCGAAGTTAAATTAGATCCAAAAACTGGTACATTGATCCGTGATGGTGTGCCAAGTATTATTAACCCAGATGATAAAGCAGGTATCGAAGCTGCTTTACAGTTAAAAGAAAAATGCCCGGGAAGTACAGTTACTGTTCTCTCCATGGGACCTGCTCAGGCAGATGTTGCTTTAAGAGAAGCATTGGCTATGGGTTGTGACGAAGCTATTCTTGTTACAGACAGAGCATTTGGTGGAGCTGATACATGGGCTACATCTTCTACAATTGCTGCTGCATTAAAGAAAATCGACTATGATGTAATCATCACAGGCCGTCAGGCTATCGATGGTGATACAGCTCAGGTTGGACCACAGATCGCTGAACACCTTGGACTGCCACAGGTAAGCTACGCTGAAAAAGTTGAAATCGATGGCGACAGCCTGAAAGTACAGCGTCAGTTTGAAGATCGTTACCACATCATCAAAGTTAAAATGCCTTGCGTTATCACAGCTTTAGCAGAACTTGCAGAGCCTAGATACATGACAGTTAGCGGTATCGTTGATGCTTATGATTCCAAAGAAGTTAAAGTTTGGGGTCTTGAAGATCTTAAAGATACAGTTGATGAAGCTAACATCGGTCTTAAAGGATCTCCTACAAGAGTTAAACAGTCCTTCACAAAACAGCCTAAGGCTGCTGGTACAGTATTAAAAGACTTAACACCAGACGAAGCTGTTGACGCTATCGTAGCTAAACTGAAAGAGAAATATATTATCTAATCTAAGTCAGGAGGTTCAATGAAATGAGTAAGAACGTATTTGTTATTGCCGAACAGAGAGACGGCAAAATTATGAAAGTAAGTTATGAATTAATCGGAAAAGCCAGAGAACTCGCTAATGACTTAGGACAGGACGTTGTAGCAGTTCTTATGGGCTCCGGTGTTGAAGCTGTTGCTGGCGATTTAGCAAAAGCTGGCGCAGATAAAGTTATCGTTGTTGACGATCCAATGCTTGCAGAATATGTAACTGAGCCATATGCTAAAGCTACTACAGCTGTTATCAAAGCTAATGACCCAGAAATCGTATTATTTGGCGCTTCCTCCATCGGTAGAGATTTAGCTCCTCGTGTTTCTGCAAGAATTCATACAGGTTTGACAGCTGACTGTACAAAACTGGAAATCGACCCAGAAACAAAATTATTAAACATGACTCGTCCAGCATTCGGTGGTAACATCATGGCTACTATCCTTTGCGCAGATCACAGACCACAGATGGCTACAGTACGTCCAGGCGTTATGCAGGCATTAGAATCCTGTGATAAAGTTGGCGAAGTTGAAAAATTTGCTGTAGAATTCACACCAGCAGATATGAATGTTGAAATCTGTGAAGTTGTTAAAACAGATAAGAAATCTGTTGATATTACAGAAGCTAAGATCCTTGTATCCGGTGGACGTGGACTTGGTTCCGCTGAAGGTTTTGCACAGTTGAAAGACCTTGCAGACGTTCTTGGCGGTGAAATTGCTGCTTCCAGAGCTGCTGTAGATAGCGGTTGGATTGAAAAAGATCGTCAGGTTGGTCAGACAGGTAAAACTGTACGTCCTGACCTCTATGTTGCTTGTGGTATTTCCGGAGCTATTCAGCATGCAGCTGGTATGGAAGAATCCGAATTTATCGTAGCTATCAACAAAGAAGAATCTGCACCAATCTTCGGTATCTGCGACTTAGGTATCGTAGGCGACCTGAACAAGATCGTTCCGAAGTTAACAGAAGCTTTAAAAAAAGTTGACTAATTAAAAATTTCAGGTATTTCAGGGGATCGCACCAATCCCCTGAAATACCTTTTAACGAATGTCAAAAATTATCCCTAAGCTTAAACTTATAATGCAATATAGTTACAGGAAAAAAGACGGTATCCGCATTTTTTCCTGTTGTATGTTGGATAATGAGTTTATCGACTGACAGCTCTGTGTCGTCTCTGTCTGGCACGGCGTCTTCTGCGTTTCATGGCCCTGGAAGGTGCCAGTAAAGTCCAGCAGACAATGCGTACAAGCATAATACCGAAAAAGGCTCCGACACTGTCAATACATACGTCCCGCATCGACGGGCCTCGCCCGGCCACAAAGGATTGATGATATTCATCGGTGCAGGCGAAGCCGACACATATGATTCCGGCGACTAAAAGCAGTGGGAATCCCCGGAGACCATAGACATAAAACGGCAGGGCAACCGTGATGGCCAGAATGAAATATTCGGTCATATGAGCCAGCTTTCGGACCGGACCTTCAATCTTTTGAGCGTAGGCATCAATCTGCCAGTCTTCCAGCGGCTTATCTAAAATCTGTCCTCCGACTTCGACGATTTTATAGCTTACTCTATAGCTGAGCTGGCCAGAATCTACACCGGTCTGGGATGAAAAAGAAAAAATCAGCATCATCATTGCTATCATCGGAAGAAATGAAAGAGGCTTAAAAATAAATAACAATATACGTTTAAACAAAAAATCACCTGTCCTTTAAGTTCAGTATCAATGAGAGTCTTTGCTCTTTATCATACGCTTGCAAAGGAAAAAAATCAACAAAAGAGGGGAAAACATTGAAAATAGATTCAGAAAAGAACGGGAATTTTATCAAAGGATTATGTTTGGGACTGGCAGTTATTTTGATGGGGGCTGCGATTGCGGCTCTGCCGTTCAGCGGTGGAGTGGAAGGGCTTATCCATGGATGGAAGCAGATTCTCATTGCGCCCTGTCCTTTGATCACGGATTTTTTTGGAATTGGAGGCATCAGCGCTACATTTTTTAATGCGGCAATATGCAGCTTTGCCTGCTGGCTGATTGCAGTTGTCAGTAGAGCGAAGGTGAACGCTTCTTTTTTGGCCGCTTATCTGCTTGTGGTTGCCCACTGTTTTTATGGAATGAATTTCCTGAATATATGGCCATGCTACATTGGGGTTATCCTGTATTATATAAAAAAGAAAAAGGATTTTAGAGATCATTTGCATATTGCAATGTTTTCAATGGCTTTTGGCCCGCTTGTCAGCGAGATGCTTCTGCGTTATCCGATCGGAGACACATTTGAACCTGGGGTAGCCGGGTTTACCTTGACCGGAATATTCCTGACGCTGGTCATTGGGCTGGCTGCGGGGATGGTATTGCCTGGTATGCTGGAAGGTGCTCTGTGGATGCATAAAGGCTATAATCTTTATAATGGAGGACTGGCATTTGGCCTTGTAGGATGCTTTTTATATGCATTCCTATATAAAACTATGGGATTGGAATCTTCGGGGCTTATAGAGCTTAATAATAGGTTTTACGATGGCATCGGAGAGTCCAATTGGCTCTTTTCCAATCTGGTGTTTATCTTCATCTTTGGAATTACTTTGGCTGCAGGATATGTGTTGAACGGAAAAAGCTTTAAAGGCTATGGTGAATTGACGCAGGAGACAGGACACATGTCCAACTTCGCTGATCGATATGGCATGCCCCTTTGTTTCATCAATTTCGGCATTTATGGATTTATGGTGCTTGGATATATGAATCTGATCATGCTGTTGACAGAAGGTGTTGCCTTCACAGGTCCTACAGTGGGGGCTATATTTGCTGCAGTGACCTTCGCGGCAATTGGCCAGCACCCTAAAAATACATGGTCGATCTTTATGGGCTATGCGGTCTTATTTGTGTTTGTGACTTTAGTATGTATGCTCCAGGGCCGGGAGGTGCCATGGACACTGTCAACCCAGGGATATATCAATGGCGTGGCTTTCGCCACCGGTCTTGCCCCGATTCATGGCCGCTATGGCTGGCGTTCCGGAATGGCTGCGGGAATTATCAGCGCATCCATATGTACGTCCACAGCGGCGATTCACGGGGGCTTTATGCTCTTTAACGGCGGTTTCAGTGCAGGAATTACGGCATTGATCCTCGTGCCGGTTCTGGAACATCATTTTCCCCATATGCGGGTTAAAAACTAAAAGGCTGGACGGATATACGGGGTGCGCAGGTTGCGGTGGCAGAGCGCATATTCCCGCAGGGCATTTGCGGCTGGAGACATATAGACGTTGTCCTTCCAGACCATATAGATCGGATGAAAGAAGTTAAGGTCCGTAACTTTTAAAAGTTTAATATTTGCTGTATACAGGCTCGAATTTTCAACAACAAAACCAAGGCCGAGGCCCTTTGCTACCATGTGTGTGATAGTGTAGGGATCGTTGATCAGAAACGAGGTTTTTAAATGGAAATCCGGGCCTGCGATTTTTTCTATGGCCTTATTGATCGTGGACGCAATACCTGTGGCATGATTATAGCTGATAAAGGTTTCGTCACGAATATCGTCAAAACACACTTCTGTGCGGTCTGACAAAGGATGGCCGGCGGGGACGGCCAGGAATATTTCTTCTGCATATAAAAGATCACGGCAGATAGATGGATATTCTTCGGAATGATTAAATTCGCTGCAAAATCCAAGATCAAGTTGATTAGCGCCAAGCTCCGATAAAATCTGCCGGGTAGTTTTCTGGGACAATTCGATATGAATCTGAGGATGCTCTTTATTGAAACGGCTCAAAAGTTCGGGAAGATAGTTGGTTCCAACGGAAAAAATCGTACTTACGCGAATATCTCCAGTACATACATTGGCTGCCCGCTGGATAAAATGAATACCTTCCTCAATTTCGTCGGTAGCTTTTACAACATAGTTATAGAACATTTTTCCATAACGGTTTAACTGAATATTTCTTCCGGATTTTTCGAATAGCACAATGCCAAGTTCTTCTTCCAGATTTGCGATAGCCTTACTCAGGGCGGAAGGGGATATAAATAGTTCTTCGGAAGCCCGTGTCAGGTGTTCGCATTCCGCGACTTTTTTAAAATAGATTAAATGTTGCCAATTCATAAAACTTCTCCTTTAATAATAGCTTGTTTTAATTATATCATAAAATAAATTTTAAGATTGAAATTTTGGAAATGGTTTGTTGAAGTTTTCGACGTGGACGTAGAAAAATAATTGTATTACAATAGAGACAAGAAAAACAAAATAAAAAGAGCGAGGTAGAAAGTTATGTGCGGAACAAAAAATTTGAGCTGCGGCGATTGCGGAGTGACAAATTGTAATCTAGGAGATAAGAACTATCCGGCGTTTTGTCTGACAACCCATCTGGATGAAAAGATAAAAGAAGAGGCTATGGAGGCCTATAATGAGCCGGATAATCATAATGTAATGGTTCAGGCGGCGGATGTGGAATATGAAGGCTATGGTCGACTGACGCGGGTTGAAGAGACCATAGAGTTTGCAAAGCGTATGGGATTTAAGAAAATCGGTATTGCCACCTGTGTTGGTTTGATTCGAGAAACACGGATGTTGACGAAGATTTTGCGGCATCATGGATTTGAAGTGTATGGCATTGCCTGTAAGGTGGGCGCTCAGCCGAAAACATCGGTGGGAATACGTGAAGAATGTTGCGCTGTTGGGGCGAATATGTGTAATCCAATTCTGCAGGCAAAGCTCTTGAATGAAGCAAAGACTGACTTGAATATTGTTATGGGACTCTGCGTTGGCCATGACAGCTTGTTCTATAAATATGCGGAGGGATTGACGACGACCATGGTAGTTAAAGATCGGGTGACCGGACATAACCCGGTAGCGGCCATTTACAATGCCGAATCCTATTATCAGAAAAAGTTATTTAAGTAATGGAGAAGAGCAGGTTCTCTGGTGATATAAGAAAAGCGT
>CABRLU010000056.1 GCA_902471845.1 uncultured Lachnospiraceae bacterium
AGAAGAAAGGCCAGAAACCCAATCATCACCGAGTTGCTTCCCAAAGTCCCCGATAATTGTCTCAAAACAAAGGTACTGGTTCCCCGACTGCGTATCCATTTATTCCTCAGCAACATAAATACAATACTTCGTGCCAGTCCAATATGAAAAAGGATAATTCCCACACCCAAGGCCAATACGGCCTCCATCATCCGGGTTGCCATAGAACCTTTAAGAATCACCGCTTCGCATTCACGATTAAATACCAGACAGCTTCCTGCGATCAACACCAAAGAAGCCAGTGTTATGATAAACCACAGCTTTGGATGTTTTACCTTTTTTTCCACTTTTTTATCGCCATGAATCAAATCATAAATGCTGACCCGCTTTAAATAAATCGCCGAAGCAAAAGATGATAGAACAAAGATAGCAACGACCAATACAATTGTAAAAAACACGCCATCCAGAGAATAAGGTGATAAAACAAATTCCATTTCCATCAGATTCATCATAATCGCCATGAGTCCCTGGTAAATGACCAGTCCGAGAGCCAGCCCAAGCCCTAATGCAATCAGACAGATAAACATTGTCTCGGATATAAAAAGAATCAGAATATTTCTCCGGCTCATTCCGAGGGTCAGATAAGTTCCAAATTCCCTTTTCCTTAATTTCAACATAAATGAAGTGGCGTAACTCAGAACAAAAGCCACAATTAAAGAAATAAATACAACAATGCCTGTGAGACCGGTACGAAATTCCGATATCGTCTCAGAAAAACGTCCGATTTCCTCGCCAAAAATAATGTTATTTACCGCAAAAAGCAGGGCAACGGTCATGGATACAGTGATAAAATAAATCAGATAATTTCCAATCTGCCTACACACGTTTCGAAATGCAAGTTTAGATAACATCTGACTCACCTCCCAGTGCTGCGGTCACAGACAAAATATCCCTGTACATATCCTGTCGGCTTCGATTTCCCCGGTCAGCTTCACTCCATATTCTGCCATCTTTCAGGAAAAGTACCCTGTCTGCATAGGAACCGACCACCGGGTCATGGGTCACCATGAGTATGGTCGAGCCAAGGGACTGATTCATCATCTGAAATGTCTGCATCAACATTTTAGAGTTTTTCGAATCCAGCGCCCCGGTCGGCTCATCGGCCAGTACCAGTGCCGGATTAGTGATGATTGCCCGTGCACAGGCGGCACGCTGCTGCTGTCCTCCTGACAGTTCGTAAGGAAATTTTGCCAACTGATTCGCTACCCCCAGTGCCTCGGCTACACGCCGGACCTCCTTTCGTGTCTTCACCGGTCCGACTTTTTTCAAATTCAGCGGAAGTGCAATATTCTCTCCAACAGTCAATGTATCCAGCAAATTATATCCCTGAAAGATAAATCCCAGATGGTCTCTGCGAAATGCGGACAACGCATCCTCCTTCATCTCCGTCAGATGTCGTCCCCGAACAGAAATATCGCCGGAGCTTACCCGGTCGATGGTTGCAATAACATTTAAAAGGGTACTTTTGCCAGAACCTGATGCTCCCATAATGGCCGTAAACTCCCCCTTTTCAACAGAAAAAGAAATTCCGTTCAGCGCCTTTGTGACTACGCTCCCGCTCCCGTAATATTTTGTTACATTATTTATCTCCAAAATTTTATTCATAACACATGACCTCCGTTTCACCATCAGTTTAACACAAAACTCCTGGATTTTTTCTAACAGAGGCTGTGTCTTATCTTACATTTTTGTAAGACTTTCAAAGGCCAGAATAACTTTTGTGAATTCATCCTGTACCGATTCAATCTTTAAAGATATTTCAAGCCGCTCGCATAGTTCATGAACAATATAAAGTCCCATTCCTGTGCTGCCTCCCAGTTTTCTGCCGTTACTACCGGTAAATCCCCGTTCCGTCACCCGGCCAAGTTCATGGGAAGGAATGCCGATGCCATTATCCTCAACGGTGATAACGCCTTCCGCTGCCCGGATACGTATATGACAGCCCGGACAATATTTGCCACAGTTAATGAGCAGCTGTTTCAAAATAAATGCCAGTGATTTGCTGTCCGAATGTACCGTAAAATCCCCTTCCGTTTCCACGCTGATCTTTGCCGCAATCAACAATTCCATCTGACTCTTTACAGCTTCTTCGATCACATCTGCTACTTGAAATTCTTTAATCTGGGTATCTTTCTCTGCTGTCCGCATCCGGGCATAATATAAAATACTTTCTGTCAAATTATCTGCCCGTTTCAATTCTCTTCGAAGTTTTCTCACATCCCCCTCGTTCGCCAATATGAGCGAACAGGCCGTCAATGGTGTTTTTATCTCATGAATCCAGCTCTCCACATAATCGCAATATTCTTCCTTTTCCCGTTTTGCCGCCTCAGCCACGCCTATGGCCGACCGGGATACTTCTTTCATAATTCGATAATATCGCTTTTCAACCGCATTCCCAGGCACGGGCATTACTTCTCCCAATAAATATCTTTCCGGCAGTTCATCCAGTAATTTTTCCAATTTTAAAATTTTTTTCCGCTCTATCCGGTATCCAACAATGAACCAGCATAAAATCATCACCAAATACACCGCAGTTATCATACCAAACAGCACGGCACTGACATTAGCCGCTGCAAAAACTATTCCCGTCAGCATACCTCCGATAATCAGAAAACAGAGCGTTACCGCTTTAGATGATAAATATTCAAAAAGACTCATAGGCGATACCCCACGCCCCGCACGGTGCGGATAAAGCCTTCTGCTCCCATTCGTTTCAGTTTATCCCGAAGTCGGTTAATGTTCACATAAAGGGTATTTTCATCAATATACAGACTATTACTCCAAAGGTCTTCCACAATTTCTTCCTTTGTACATAACTCTTTTCTCATGAGACAGGCCAGAATCCGGCTTTCATTTTTCGTCAATTCTTCCCTATGACCGCCATAATGGACGGTCATGTCTGCCAGATTCAGTGCCAGTTCCCGAACCGTCATCACCGGACTGCTTTTTCGTTTTAAAAGCCTTGCAATCCGCGCCAGAAGCACCGACGAATTATAGGGCTTTCGGATATAATCATCGGCGCCCACACCAAATCCTAGAATCTCATCCTCCGCCGATTCTCTGGCCGTCAGAAAGATGACCGGCACATCCGAATGCTGACGAAGTTTACGGCAGATTTCAAAGCCGCTCTCTTCCGGCAGACTGATATCTAAAAGAGCCAGGTCGCACGGCGGCTCTTCGACCGCCAGATAGCCATTGGCCTGCAAAAGCTTGACTAATTCTTCCCGAATACTTACATCATCTTCTATCACTAAAATCTTTTCCATTGAAGTCACCTCTTTTGTTTCATTATGCTGTATACTCCACATAGTTGTCAAATCTAAAAAAACTGCCGCACCCCTCCGAATATCTATCCGGTTTCGAGTACGACAGTTTACATATAAAGTGCAATTATGCACAGCTATTCTTATTTTGCCTGAATATATCCCTTTGCTGTCAACAACTCGGCGCAGAGGATCGCACCGCCGGCAGCGCCGCGGATCGTGTTGTGGGACAGTCCCACAAATTTATAATCATAGACCGTATCCTCACGGAGACGTCCTACAGAAATGCCCATGCCGTTTTCATAGTCCACATCCAGAGCAATCTGAGGACGGTTATCCTCCTCCATATACTGGATGAACTGCTTCGGCGCACTTGGAAGATTTAATTCCTGAGGCAGACCACTAAAACTCTTTAATTTGGCAATGAGCTCTTCTTTTGTCGGTTTCTTTGCGAATTTAACAAAGACTGCTGCCGTATGTCCGTTTAAAATCGGCACACGAATGCACTGAGTCGTGATGACCGGACTCTCAGCTTTCACAATAACTCCGTCTTTCACTTCACCCCAGAGACGCAGCGGTTCCTGTTCGCTCTTTTCTTCTTCACCACCGATATATGGGATAATGTTTCCTACCATCTCCGGCCAGTCTTTAAATGTCTTTCCGGCGCCGGAAATTGCCTGATAGGTCGTCGCCACTACTTCTGTCGGCTCAAATTCTTTCCATGCGGTGAGTACCGGTGCATAGCTCTGAATGGAGCAGTTCGGTTTTACAGCCACAAATCCCCGGGTTGTGCCGAGACGTTTTTTCTGATGTTCGATAACTTCAAAATGTTCCGGATTGATTTCCGGTACGACCATCGGTACATCCGGTGTCCAGCGATGGGCACTGTTATTAGAAACAACCGGTGTCTCCGTCTTTGCATAGGCATCTTCAATTGCACGAATTTCTTCTTTTGTCATATCTACAGCGCTGAAAACAAAATCCACTTCAGCTGCAACTTTTTCTACTTCATTTACATTCATGACCATTAATTTCTTAACGCCTTCCGGCATCGGTGTGGTCATTTTCCAGCGGTCCCCCACCGCCTCTTCATAAGTTTTCCCTGCGGAACGCGGGCTTGCTGCAACAGCGACAACTTCATACCATGGATGATTCTCAAGAAGAGAAATAAATCTCTGTCCCACCATTCCAGTTGCTCCAAGAATTCCCACTCTCAATTTCTGTTCCATTGTAAAATCTCCTTTACTCTGATGTCCGTCCAGTAAACACATTTGTGTGTACTCGAACTATGTTACACGATATTGTATGAAAAAGCAAGTACTTTTTTATACTTTCCGATAAAACTGCCCGGAACTGGTCAGATAATAAACTGAATCATCATCCAGACAATAAAAAGCCATCTTACCTCCGAAAGCATAACCGCAGTCCAGACCGATACGATTCTCATCACGCCAAACTTCCGTAGAATCCAACGGTTCTCCCCGGTCATCCCGGATGATCAGTGAAAATGTATGCCCGAAGAACACCCGGACCTCCGGGTCTTTCAATCGAAGCGGTCTTCCGTAAAAGGCTTTCTGTTCCCACAGCATTTTAAAGGGTTGCTGCTGCTTCATCAGCTCTTCCAGTGAATGATATCGAATGCCCTCTGTAAAAACGCCGGCATGAACCATAATATTTTTTCCAAAAATCTTATACATCGGCCGTTCCCGAAGATAATCGATGATGGCCTTTTTCTCGTTCTCTGAAAGTTCCATATACTGGATATAGGTTTCCCGTCCGCCGTGTTCCAGCCAGAACCGCCGTACTTCTCTGTCGGAAAGGGAACTTGTATTTACATCCACATTCCACAAAAAGCCCTGCTCATGATTGCCCATAAGAAGCTCCATATTCGGCTGTTCCATAATAAACTGAAGCAGAGGAATCGGTTCTTCTCCCCGATCGACTGCATCACCGATGATATAAAGAAAATCTTCGGGGCCAAAATGGATATACTCCAGCATTTGTTTAAATTGTTTGAAACATCCGTGAATATCCGATGTCAGATAAATCATTTTACTCGCCCCACCTTCCCACGCAGCCGATACAACATTAACGCAAAAAATTCTCTCACATAATAATTCCATAACAACACGGGTTCGGAGGATGCGGCCAGCCCGGAAATATGCGCCATTCCAAGCCGTCTGGCCGTCTCCATTGCCCGGAACAGATGAAAGCCGTTGGTCACGATGACATAACTGCTTTCCCGGCCCCCGATGACCATTGAGTACAGAAGATTTTCCCTCGTACTTACCGATACTTCCTCCGTCAATATCCGCTCTCCGCCAATACCCATTTGCATCAGTGTTTTACGGATACACGCCGCCTCAGTGATATTTTCACCAGGCCCCTGTCCGCCGGAGGCAATGGCCTTTGCTTTAGGATTTTCTTTTAAATATGCCGCCCCGGCCTGAATCCGCCGCAGCAATGATCGGGAGGGCCGTGTTCCCTTGACCTGAGCGCCGAGAATAATCACATAATCCGCCCCGCCTTTCGGCTTTGCATGGGCCATACGCATCAGCCGATATTCCTGAAAAATAAAATAAACAGCCCCGATGCTCATCGGAATTTTAAGCCGGGACAGCCATTTTCCCGGCAGAGCCGCCAAAGCCATGAAAAAAGCGCCTGTCAGCAGCCAGAATTTCGAGAATGTTGTTCGAATTCCCGCATATGATATGATAAGTGCATAATAGAGCAGGTGAAAAACGCCTGCTGTTTTTAATATCTTCTTCATATTTAACTCCATTGTATTTAGAAAGGAATGACTCCATGAAATCTTCGAAACAGGTTCAAATTGTGCGTCAGGCTTTACTCCTCCGGGAGAAAAACCAGTACACCCAGTCCAATCGCCGCTTACTGGTCGACAAAGGCTACAGCGATTGTTCTTCCTTTGTCTGGTGGGTTTATCTTTCAACATTAAAAATTGATATTGGAATGGATACCCCGGAACAGATACTGTCACTCAAAGGGCTGGATGTGGACTTCGGCGATGCGGATACCCCTGATGCCGCCCGACTGAACCCCGGAGACCTGCTTTTCTTCAGAGGTACTGATACTTCCCGGCCCTTTCAGGTAGGACATGTGGAAATGTATCTCGGTCAGGGAAAACTCATCGGCCACAATGACAACGGCCTTCCCGGTCCGACCGTCAAAGACCTGGACACCTTCTGCCGGGAACGAGCCGATGCAGGACGTACTTATATTAAAACCCGTCGTTTTCTATTTTAATAATTTTTCCGGTCAAAGTAAATAATATCTTTATTTTTTAACAAAAATACTATATAATACTAACTATATGTGATTAAAAAACAGGAAGGTGATTTTATGAAGATCGGTAAATTTTTTAAATTTGTAATTAAAACATTGACCGCTGCCATTGCCGTTGGAAGTATCGTCTATATCGTTAAGGATATTATGGATAAAAAAGCTTCTGATAATTTCGATGACACTTGGGATGATGATTTAGACGAGGATTTTGACGATATGTTTGACGACGAGGATTCCGAAGATGTCACCAGCACTCGTGAATATGTAAAAATGGATCCTTCTAAAATGTCTGCCGAAACCTGTGAAGAATAATGAGGTGAAAATATGAGTGAATCAACAAAACGTGTTACAGAAGAAAAAATTTCATGGGAAGAATTACAGCAGATGATGGACGAGAACACAGTTCTTTCTGTTCAGATTAAAGGTGTTGTCAATGCCGGCGTCATCGCTTATGTTCAGGGTGTCCGCGGATTTATTCCGGCTTCCCAACTTTCCACAAGCTATGTCGAAGATTTAAACGAATGGCTGAACAAAACGATCGATGTTAAAATCATTACAGTAGATGCTGAACAAAAACGTCTCGTTTTATCCGGCCGTGCTGCTCAGCAGGAAAAGGCTGCTGCTGAAAGAGCCGCACAGATCGAAGCTATTTCCGTTGGCGATATTTTTGAAGGAACTGTTGAAAAAATCACTTCCTACGGCGCTTTTATCCGTCTTGAAAACGGTTTAAGCGGTCTGGTACACATCTCTCAGATGAGTACCAAACGTATCAAAACACCAAACGATGTTATGGCTGTTGGTGATACTGTAAAGGTAAAAGTTATCCAGAAAAAAGAAGGCAAGCTCAGCCTCAGCATGAAAGCTCTGCTGACAGATGACGCTGCTGAACCAAGATATGAAAGAGAATCTGTACACTTCAAATCTGAAGGTGATGCGGCTACAAATCTCGGCGCTTTGCTCGCCGGTATTAAACTGGACTAAATAAAATAATCTCCAAAGGGCAGCTGCTCAGCTAAAATACATTTAGCCGATAAAGCCGCCCTTTTTCTTTTGTATATTCATTGTCTCATTTTATCTGCTGTGTTTTCTTCCCTCATTCAAAAAATATTTGAATTTTTCCACCGAATCATTCAAAAGCAGTTCTTCCGGAAATCCCGCTTCTTCAGCCACCTGAACAGCTTGAGTCAAATCTCCCACCATAAAGCTGGCATGCGCATCCGTTGCCATGACCACAGGTACTTCATATTTTTTACATAAGTCCAGAATGATCAGGTCATTTTCCCGGGCATTGGTTCTGGAATTTAAAGGACTCATGGAATTATTATTCAATTCCACGATCTTCCCGTACTTCTTAGCCTCGGCGATGACTTGTTCGTAATCCAGCGGATAGCGTCCGTCATCCGGGTGCCCCAGAATATCCACATAGGGATTATGAATAACGCCCAACATGGCCGCCGTATTCTCTTCTATGGACCCCGGTGTTATGCACGGCGGATGGAGACTTGCGATTCGAAGGTCCGTACAATCCATATACCGCTCCGGCAGATCTACCCGGCCCGTATAATCCATAATATTTAATTCCACACCAAACATCAGCTCCAGGCCCTTCTGAAATCTCGGCAGTATTTTCAAGTTGTAAAAATAAAAATCTTTACAGCTTCCCGGCATGGCCGGTGCATGCTCCGTAATAGCCAGAAGCTTCAGTCCTTTTTCCACTGCCGCGTCAATCATTTCTGTAATCGTATTATAGGCATGACCGCTGGCCAGTGTGTGGGTATGGGTATCCAACTCTATCTTCATAATGTCCCTTCCTTCACTCGATTTTCAAAATAAATAAATTTATCTATGGCATCCAGAATATCCTTAAAGGTGTCCCTCGGCGCCGCATCAATATAGGCTTTTAAAATCTCATTTTCCCGTTTCTTATAACGACCGTAAAAAATATCATAAAGATTATGTCCCCGCATATAAATTTTGAATTCTTCTATATGCTCCCGGATATCCTCCGGACTTTGAATATCAACGCCGGTCACTTCGGTAAAATGCCTTCCGCTCTTTAAGCGGTAAAGATATTCTTTCCACTTATTAAACAGTATATCATAAAATGCTTCCACACTGTCCAAAATTCCAATTTTTACCATAACTTCCGGATTTAAAAAATAATTTTCAAATGAATAGTACTTTAAAATAAGAACATTGCGCCGGGTCACCTTCGGCATCCTGTCTACATCCGTCACCCGACATCTATCATAGTACCGGCAAAGCTGATTCGCCAGCATCTCCGAATCTTTACCGTCTCCATCCCGGATCATAAGAAATTGATCCTTCAGATAAAGCTTGTTCATATATTTCAGATTAGCATAGGTTTTTATATTTGTACAACTATTCGTCGTGATAATCGCCATCCGGTAAGGTTTCCCTTCCTCATCCAGTATCTCAGAATAATATTTGTCCAGCAGGAGCGGTAATCGGCTTTTATCCTGCTTTCCTTCGACAATAAAAACAAAATTGACATTCATCAGGTCATTGGCCGTATAGCCCAGATCATCAAGAATCGCATCCACGTCCTCCGGCTTTTTCGCCATTGAGTACCAATCCTCATCCAGAACGATCTGGCGAATCTGATTTGAAGTAAAATTAAACAGCATATTCGGCGAATGGGTCGTAAAAATGACCTGATTTGTCTTGGACAGACGATATAAAATCTCCCCGGCGACCTTTTGAAGTCTCGGATGAAGAAATATTTCCGGGTCTTCCATAAGAATGATACATGAAAGCCGCTTCCCGCCATACATATAGGCCTCCAGCAACGATAAAATGTAGATGCAGCGCATGCCTGTCCCCATCCGGGATAAAGGCATCTCCACATCCCGTTCCCGATTCCTCACAAAACCGCTGACCTTGCATATATCCGCCATATTTTCTGCCATATAATAATAGATATCTTCACTCTGTCCGCCGTTTTTATGGAAATAATCATTGACACTCTGGGCAAAACGATTAAAGTTCCCCTGATAGAGTTTATATTCAAACAACCGGGCCGTCTCCAGCACATTCAAATCAGCCGGTGTTTTCTGTTCAATCTTACCGATACAGTGGAAGCAATGACGGCATTCCTTTCCTCCGTCAAAAAGACAGCGGCCATCCCGAAGCCGTCCGGTCCACTCACCTTCCTGACATAAGAAAATATCGTCCTGAATGTCCTGAAAATGACGCATACTGTCAATATAATAGAATTTTGGAACAACCTGGGCAATATAAACATTGTGCTTCCGGATGCCATCACTGTAACGCCGTTTTCCATTCCGGTTGACGGTCAACCGAAAACGAAGCAGCCCCGTCGCCTCATCATAAGAGGGCAGCCGATTTTTAAATTCCCGAAGCCACAGGTCATAACGTTTATAATTGCTGACGACGCTGTCCTCATTAAACATACGCAGGTCCTCGCCATCCAACTGCAAGTCCACATCAATCTCAATGTTTCCTCCATCCACATTGAAATCATTTTCTTCAATCCGATATGTATCATCCAAAATACGCAAAGCGTCCAGGATAATTGTCTTTCCTGTATTGTTTTTCCCCACCAGAATCAGAACATTTTCAATATCTTCAATTTCCATATCCCGAATGGATTTAAAATTTTGAATCCGAAGTCGATTTAATCGCATACGGTCACCCCCGTCTATCGAACGCGCCCGGGCGCATGAGGATTTTTCCTCTGTATAAACGCGCCCGGTGCAAATGTTTTATCAGCAAAATGCTGTTCTCTATCATTTTGAGAACTGAGTCGTTACAAGTGCATCATAATCTACCCGCTGTTCAAGAACACCGGCTTCCTCCAGAATGTTCTGCAGAAGTTCAAAGGCTTCCTCCGTAAAAATGGTATCCGTCTTCCATGTATCCTGACTGTGGTATCGTTCCACAATTGTTTTCAGCGTATCAAAATCGGTTTCTTCAAACTGCGGCTGAATAACTTTCGCAATTTCCTCACTGCTGTGGCTGTTCACATAGTCCAGTCCCTTTTGGATGCCCCGGGTAAAGCTTTCAATAACCTCCGGATGTTCATTCATATAGGAACCAAGGGCTGAGAAACAGGTGTACGGCACATAGCCCGAATCCACCCCAAGGGATGCAATGACATAGCCGGAACCGTCTTTTTCAATACCCGTCGCATGAGGTTCAAATTCCACCGTATAGTCTCCGGTGCCTCCCACGAAGGCTTCCGCTGTCACACCAAAATCAATATTCTGAATAATGGTCAGATCCGTTGCCGGGTCGATACCATTCATCTTCAGAATATACTCAAAGACCATCTGCGGCATACCGCCGGCCCGACCGCCAATGACTGTTTTTCCCTTTAAATCAGACCATGAAAAATTCTGGTCATTTGACCGGCCAACAAGAAAGTTTCCGGCTCTCTGAGTCAACTGGGCAAAGTTGATGGCATAATCTGAGTTCCCCTCATTATAGACATAAATCGTCGCCTCCGGTCCCATAAAGCCGATATCTGCCTCGCCGGCAATCATGGCGGTCATGACCTTATCAGCTCCGTTGCCGTTGGTCAGTTCCACATTCAGGCCTTCTTCCTCAAAATATCCCTCTTCCAGCGCCACATACATCGGTGCATAAAAAATGGAATGGGCTACCTCCTGAAGCCGTACCTTCGTAAGCCCGGTCGTACTTTTGCCGCATCCAGTCATTATCACAAGCAGCATAGACAAAACCGTTCCAATAACTATACCCATTCGGGCATACCGTAATACATGCCCTTCGGGCCGTCGCGCTCCGTCAAGCTTCGCGCGATAAAGTATACTCTTTTTTCGCATAACTAACCTCCCATCGAATCTACTTTATAGTATTCGGATGAGGTCTTATGCGTTCCTCTGCTTTCGCCGAAACCTTCCTCTCTGTTTCCCCTATTTCACCTGAATGGCCTTTTTCGGGCACATTTCCTGACAACAGAAACAGGCAATACACTTTTTATAATCATAGACCGGTGCCGCCGGCTTATTGAGATGAATTGCCTTTCCTTCCACCGGACAGGCTTCCACACATATGCCGCAGCGGATACACCGGCTCTCCACAATATAAGGTTTTCTCTGGAAATGCCGGGACAACCATCGAATCTGACGCCACAACCGACGCACTTCCTTTCCCCGGTTCACATCATAATCCATCTTGCCGAAATGTTCTCTCACCTGGGAGGTCGTCAGCCTGCCATCCCGTGTAATGACTTCGATATCCTCTTCCCGCCAGACGCCAAGTCCCATCTTCTCTCCCTGCACGTTGGTCGGCACCAACTCCGGCGCCAGATTCATCAGCCCACAGCAAACGCTGTCCAATGCGACCGGGTCTGTCGATACAAGCATGACACCCATATGCACCGGTGTTCCCGAGGCCGGACCGTTGCCTTCCATAGCGGTGATACCATCCATAACGTAAAGCCTTGGCTGAATAAATCGATTCAGATCCACCAACATCCGGGCAAAACTCTCTGCATTGGAATATTTGGTGTGTCCTTTCGCTTTATGAAGCCCCTGGATACAGCCGTACATATTTTTCACGGCTCCTGTCATCCGTTCCAGCTGATGGGTTTTCATTTTACATATATTTATGAGAGCATCCGTTTCCTGAACTGCCTTTGCCATGTGAAACTGTCTGGCCATCTTTCCCTCGGGATAAGATATGAGCACACTCTCATTAAAATCAGCCATCGGAATTTTGAGCCGCTTCATTTCATCAGCCAGACCGCAGCCCTCCGCAATCTTCTCCATAGAACCGACACCCGCCGAATCCCCATAGGATAGACAACTGCAACCAGCCTCTTTGAAAATCTGCCCCACTGCAGACACCACCAGTGGATGGGTCACTATGGCACTGTCCGCCTCTGCCTTCCGAAGAAGATTTGGCTTTAACAGAATCTTTTCCTCCGGACGGACAAACTGACGAATGCCGCCAAGCTGGCCGATTCCCCAACAAAGTTCTTCATATATTTTTTTCCTGTCGTATGTGTCACATTTCAGTAAAATAACCTGACTTTTCAAGAAATTCTCCTTTCTCCACACAATCCTTCATTATATTGCTACATAAATGTGTTTATAGCCGTGATGACTACCATCACTAATATGGCAATGACCAGCCATGGGTCCAAAATATTTTCTATTTCATCTACCTCCGGCAGAGCATAGCGCTGATAGGCAGGCGCATCTTTCTTAAAGGCATCGGAAAATTTCCGTCCATTGACACGGAAGGTCGCTTTAATGATCAGAATGACCAAAGGTATCATGATCACCGCTAAATTTCCTATAGACACCAGGGCAATCCCCACCCCGTCACCGGACCCAAGTACACTCTCTGCATTATAGGCCGCTCCGGACATATCTTCCACCACACCTTTTGAAAAAAAGCCGGACAAAGTAGCGATGCCGTTCATAAAAAAGTGCATCAGCATCGGTGTC
>CABRLU010000057.1 GCA_902471845.1 uncultured Lachnospiraceae bacterium
GGCTGCCACTACAAAGGCCGTTGTCGTTGAGATATTAAAGGTCCCGACTTCATCGCCGCCGGTCCCCACGATATCCATAACCTCTGTTTCCGTATGCAGGGCTTCGCACTTTCCCCGCATGGATGTGGCACAGGCCGTAATCTCTTCCACAGTTTCTCCTTTTATACGAAGGGCCGTAAGGAAGGCTCCTATCTGAGCCTGAGTTGCCTGACCGCTCATAATCTCATCCATCACTGCCTTTGCCCTGTCAAAATCCAAATTCCGTCCTTCCATAACTTCCTGAATTGATTCCTGTATCATAAATATAACCTCCTGTTATTCATCATCTATAAGCTCAAAAAATTTTCCATCATTTGCCGTCCATGGGGTGTTAAAATCGATTCCGGGTGAAATTGAAGCCCAAAAATCGGATATTCCCGATGGGCCACCGCCATAATTTCACCATGTGCATCTTCAGCAATCACTTCCAGACAATCCGGTATAGTCTCCGGCGCCGCCACCAGGGAATGGTATCGCGCCACATCTTCCTCCCGGTCCAAACCTTTAAAGATTGGTGTTTCATTATGTATCCGTATATGACTCTGCTTTCCATGCATCAGATGTCTGGCATGGGTAATCTCTGCGCCAAAGGCTTCACAGATGCCCTGATGGCCGAGGCACACACCGAGGATTGGAATCGTGCCGTCGGCCTTTTTGACCAGTTCTTCACAGATTCCTGCTGCCTTCGGATAACCCGGTCCCGGAGAAAGGATAATGTGAGACGGTTTCATTCCAAATACTTCTTCCACGGTCAATGCATCGTTCCGTACCACCTTGATATCCGGTCGGATACTTCCGGCCATCTGAACCAGATTGTAGGAAAAACTGTCATAATTATCAATTAAAAGTATCATTATTCATCGACCTCCCTGGCATTTTGAATGGCCCGGATAACAGCACCGGCCTTATTCGCTGTCTCTTCATATTCGGTTTCCGGTACACTGTCTGCCACAATCCCGGCTCCCGCCTGAACATAGACTTTTTCACCTTTCTTCACAGCCATGCGGATGGCAATACAGGTATCCATATTTCCCGTAAAATCCAGATAACCAAGAGCTCCGCCGTAAATTCCCCTGGGTGTCTTTTCCAGTTCCTCAATAATTTCGCAGGCCCGGATTTTCGGAGCACCGGAAAGAGTTCCGGCCGGCAGCACCGACTCGATGGCATCCAGGCTGTCACAGTCTTCCCGGATATCGCCCTCCACCTGGGAGCAGATATGCATGATTCGGGAATATTTGTGAATCTGCTTATATTCCGTCACTTCCACCGAACCAAACCGGCAGATACGTCCCAGGTCATTTCTTCCCAGATCCACCAGCATATTGTGTTCTGCCAGTTCCTTTTCATCGGCCAGCAGTTCTGTTTCCAGAGCCTTATCTTCCTCCGGCGTAGCGCCCCTCGGCCGGGAACCAGCAACAGGGAAAGTAATGAGCCGCCCATTCTCCAGGCGCACCAGCGTCTCCGGCGATGTGCTTATAATTTCTTTATCATCCATTTTCATATAGACCATATACGGGGACGGATTCGTTGTCCGGAGTACCCGGTAGGCATTCACCAGACTGCCTTTGTAATCACTCTCAAACCGCCTTGAAGTCACAATCTGGAAACTGTCGCCGTCATAAATATATTGTTTTGCCCGATTCACCATCTCGCAAAATTCTTCCTTCGTCTGATTACAGGTGAAATGTACATTTTTATCTGCCTTATATTCCGGAAGTTTCTCGACGGACCGTATCAAATCTGTCATTTTCTGAAGTTCTGCCATGGCCTGACCATAATTCTCCATCGCCCGGTCCGTTTTCATATGGACAATCAGGCATATCTTTTGTTTCAGATGGTCATAAGCTATAATCTTGTCAAACATCATGAAATCATAATCTTCAAATTCACCGCTTTTTAATTTTAATGTCGGTTCTGCATAACCAATCATTCCGTAGGAAAAATGTCCGACAAATCCGCCGGTGAAGGGCGGCATATCCGGCAGCTTCGGCGCCTTGTACTGTTTTAATATATTCCGAAGCACTTCCAGTGGTTTCATTGTTTCCACCACTTCCGTTCCATCTTCCGACTCAATCTTCACTCTTCCTTCTTTGCAGCTCACCCGCATTACCGGGTCATATCCGAGAAAGGAATAACGTCCCCATTTCTCTCCGCCTTCCACACTTTCAAGTAAATAATATCTCTGACTGATAGCGGACAGCCGAAGCAACATGGATATCGGCGTCATCATATCAGCATAAATCTCCTTGCATACCGGTATGATCGGATAATCCTTCGCCAGTGATAAAATCTGTTCACATTCCGGACGTATCATATTTTTAGCCCCTTTCTTTCTATGTCTTACTCAAGTGTCAAAACAAAAATTAAATATCAGTTTTGACACTTGAATTTCTCTTTACTAATAGAGAAGTTCTTTATTCCATAAAAAAAGACCTTCATCCCTCTTCTCTAAGGGACAAAAGTCTGAAACCTCTGCGGTACCACCCAAATTGACGCAATGCGCCCACTCTTAAACATACTAACATATGTTCCCTGCTGGTAACGGTCAAGGTCCCCGTCAGCACCTACTCCAACAGCCTTTCTGCGTATCCGCCGGCGTTGTTTCAGCCTGCCCTCACGAGTCCATTCATTGAATTCCAATATACTGCATTCTCACCATCCGCAGCTCTCTGGGATATCTTTCTCCAACTACTTCTCTCGTTCATCGGTTTATCTTTATCAGTTTACAGTTATAAAGTATACGCCTGCCCATTTGAATTGTCAACACTTTTTTTACCCCTCAATATCCGGCCATGACCCTTTCATATTCTTTTTGGCGGTAATTCTCGATATATTTCTGATGCTGTTCCTCCTTGAGGCAATAACAGATCATACATGAAAGTTTTTCCCGGACAGCCTTTCGCAAACGGTGATTGCCGTCCAACAGAAGATAATGACCCTTTCCGACTTCCGCTAAAATACAGGGCTTCTCCAGATTTGTTTCCATGGCATAGGTTTCATTGACCATGGCGTCCTGATTCTCCCGTGCCAAAACGTCCGTGTCTACCAGGCGCAGTTCAAAATCCCCCGGATGATTCTCAATCGCTTTCAGCATCGAGTCCACATCCCAGATCAGCATACCGTTGTCCGTTGCAAAATAATATCTCTGTCTCACTGCTCCAACATCTCCTGTCATCAAAATACAAAAAACCTGAGTTCCCGGCCTTTCGGGAAATCAGGTTCTTCATTTTTATTTACGGGTCTATATTACCACCCTTTATTTCATTTTTCAAGTATAAATTTTTATCCAATCCGGCCTTCAGATACTATTTCCAGCACGGCGGCAACTCCGGATTCGAAACACGAACCGGTTCCGGATAAGTCTGACCGAAAAGCTCCAGCTCCACCTTTTCAATAATCTGCGGCTCCACCGGACGATTGACCTCCACTCCGGCAATCGGAAAATCCGTGACCGGAACCGTATCCACCTTTTCTAACCGGTAGATTTCATCCATGCCTTCCAATACCTTACCAAATACCGGATAGGTCCCTTTATGCTCCGGACAGTCCCGAAGCGGGAAAAAGAACTCACAGCTGGCCAGTCCGGCTTCTCCATAGCCGCCCATAGCGACGACTCCCGGATGGGAATCCAGCGGAACGACCTGGGGATTTAATTCAAATTCATTTGGAATTAAATACTGACATTCCTTCCTTCCAAAAGCTGTGTAGCTGATATCCACCCAATTTCCCGGAACAATACGTTCAATGGCATGGTGGTCCATATAACCTCTGGAAGCCACATAGATAAAACTATTCACCGTATTCGGCGCCGATTCCGGCAAAAGCTCAATGACGATCTTTTTGCCGTTCTTCATATGTAATGTCGCAATCGGATGCATCCTGTTCACTCCTTAACCGATAATCTCAAGTTCCTTGGAATAATGATTGAGGACCTCACATCCGTCCTCCGTCACAAGTACAAGGTCTTCCACACGGACACCAGTATCACCCGTCAGATAAATACCCGGTTCAATGGAAAAAATCATTCCCGGCACCGCCTTATTCTGATTTGTCGAGGATACATCGCCGTACTCATGCTCACTGAGACCAATGAAATGTCCGAGACGATGATTAAAGTTTGGACCATAACCTTCGGCATCAATCAAATCCCTCGCCGTCTTATCCAGCTCGCACAGCATAACACCCGGTTTGATTTTGGAAATGGCCGTTTCGTTGGCGCTCCGCACCGTATCATAGATGTGCCGGTGCGTCTCACTCACCTCTTTAAAATAGAAGGTCCGGGTCATATCTGAACAGTAGCCGTCTTTAATACAGCCCACATCAAATAATACCGCATCTCCCGGCTTTACTACCGTATCATCCGGCGCATGATGAGGATCGGCCGCATTGGCTCCAAAGGCAACCAATGGCTCGAAAGAAAATCCATCCGCACCCAGATTTAAATAAATCTGCAGCATCTGGTCTGCCGCCTCTTTTTCAGTAATGCCTTCATGGATCAGTTTTTTAAATTCGGCCATGGCCATATCGTTAATATGGGAGGATACCCGCATTTTTTCCTGTTCCTCTCCATCCTTTACGCCTCTTGTCTCATCTACAGCCAGGGAAGCATTAACAAAGCTCTTCGCTGCACCCATTTCCATCAGCGGCAGTAAAAATCTTGCCTTTAACTCTTTGTCCACACCCAGAGACGCTTCTTTATCCACATACTTTGCTACAATCTCCATCGCCGGGTCCGTGTCGGAATACCATACTTTTTCCACACCGACCTCTTCCGGTACGGTAAACAATTTATTCAGGAAAAAAGCATGTTTACCATCGGCCCGGAGTAAAAGGCCATAAAAACGCTCAAAAGGCGCCACAAACACATCCGTCAGATAATAAATGGACATCGGGTCCACAATCAGCATCTGTGTCAGTCCCATATCTTTTAAAGCCGCAAAAATGCGATCCACTCTGTTTTGTTTCATCTGAATATACTCCTTTTATTTCATCTAAAACTGTTTTCTGAGCTTCGGATCAAGCAGATCTCTTAAACCGTCACCGATAAAGTTGGCACCCACAGCCATTGTAAAAATGGCAAGTCCAGGGAAACCAGCCACCCAGAATTTATTAAAATAATCCACACCGTCAGATACCATCATACCCCATTCCGGTGTTGGCGGTGCTGAACCAAGTCCCAAAAAGCTCAGCGTCGAAAACATCAGAATCTGATTACCGATATCCGTCGTTGCCATGATCAGTACCGAAGTGATACTGTTCGGAATGACCTCTTTCATCAGAATTCGTATTTTGGATGCGCCGAGGGCTTCTGATGCCGTCACATATTCATTCTCTTTCACACTCAAAACCACACTTCGCATCAAACGGGCATAGGTCGGCCAGGCAACAATAACCAGGGCAAACATCGTATTAAAAAGATTGGAACCCATAACGGCATTAATAATCATTGCCAGAATCAATGACGGGAAGGACAAAATCATCTCAGAGAGACGCATCATCACATTATCCACCTTTCCGCCCACGTATCCGGCAACAGCACCGTAGAAAGTTCCTATGGCGCCGGCAATAACAACGGTCAGACAGCCGGCCAGCAGAGAATATCTTCCGCCGTAAATAACACGGCTGAAAATATCCCGGCCAAAATTGTCCGTCCCAAACCAGTGCTGTGCGGACGGCGCCTGCAGACGAGCCGTCAAATCCTGTACCACCGGGTCGTAAGGGGCGATGGCCGGTGCCAGAATAGCGGCAATAATCCATGCCAGACAGATGATAACACCCAATGTAAATAAATAATTTGATTTAAACATTTTTTTCAGTGAACGTAACATTAGCTGCACCTCACTCTCGGATCAATAACACCATATAGAATATCCACGACTGTATTAATGATCATATAATTCAGTGCAATCAAAAGGGCTACACCGATAATCGCCGGAAAATCATTGGACAAAACCGACTCATAGGCAAACTGTCCCACTCCCGGCCAGTTAAAAATGGTTTCTACCAAAACCATGCCACCAAGCAGATTGCCAAGGCCAAGGCCAATGACCGTCAACACAGGAATTAATGCATTTCCCAGAGCATGGCGCATGATCAGCCCTGTTCTTCCCAGACCCTTTGCTCTGGCTGTCCGGATATAATCCGTGGACATAACATCCAGAAGATTCGACCGGGTCGTTCGCGTGATCAGACCCATTGTAAATGCCGCCAGAACGGTTCCCGGCAAGATTAAATGACTGATTGCATCCAGTGCCTTTGGAATATTTCCTTCTATAAGACTGTCAATGACATACATACCCGTCACAGTGGCCGGTGCCGAGAAGGAGTTGCTGAGCCGTCCCGGACCAGGCAGCAAATGAAATTTGTAATAGATAAAGTAAAGTACCAAAAGGGCAAACCAGAAGCTCGGAATGCTGACCCCCGTTACAGAAATTGCACGAACGATCTGGTCAATAACGCTGTTCCTCCGGATGGCAGAAATGATACCGAATAAGATACCCAAAATCGCGGCAATGACAATGGCAAATAAGGCCAGCTCAATGGTCGCCGGATAGCATCGGGATAACTCATCCAATACCGGTTTATTTGTCCGGATGGAAGTGCCCAGATCAAGCTTTAATAAATTCTGCATATATTTCACATACTGCACATAAATCGGCTGATCCAGTCCGTATTTTGCCTTATAGGCCGCCACGATTTCCGGATCTCCCAGGGCTCTTTGGCTCAAATTGGCCGTCACCGGATCTCCCGGAACCATCTTGGTGAGAATAAATACCAAAGTGGCAACGCCAACCAGCATAATTACCAAATACACTAATCTCTTTCCTATAAATTTCAGTCGCTCCATACGACACCCCTCTTCTTTTTTTCATTTGCGGACAAACCCAAACAGATATTTCCGTCAGCAATATCTTTGGAAATTCTCTTTCTTTACGATATCTGTTCACGGTAATACCTGTTTTTCCTTAGCGTCCCGGTTTTCGCCGGGACCGGCGATAAAGCCGGCCTCGTGAAACCAGATAAAATGATTATTTAATATGAATCAATGTCAGATCCAAAGCATATGGGTCAGAAATTGCAACGCCTTCCAGTCTGGTGTTGTAACCGATATGAGCCGGTGCCTGTGCAATCATGATAAACGGACCATCTTCGTAAGTCATATCCTGAATCTGTTCCAGAACTGCGATACGTGCGTCATTATCTGTTGCTTTCATTGCTTCCTGATATAATGCAGCAAGCTCAGGATCCATTTCAGTCGTCCATCCGGCTCTCAGACCAACGCTGGCGCCTGGCAGGAACTCTAACTGAACATTCGGATCATTGTAATCTGTTCCCCAGTACATTACAGTAAATCCAAGTTTACCGTCACGGTAATCATCACCGTATCCGGCAGCCCATGGCTGAGATACAATATTTACATTGATACCAATCTGGGAAAGGTCGTCTTTTACTTTCTGTGCCAGGTCTGTCAAAGCAACGCCTTCCATATCCAGGTCACATACTGTCAGATCAACATCAAAGCCATCTGCATATCCGGCCTCAGCGAGCAATGCTTTTGCTTCTTCCAGATTTGCGTAATCTGCTTCTCTTTCACCTTTACTTCCCATGAAACCAGACTGAATAATGGAGTATGGTGTCAGTGTACCTTCTCCGATAATGGTCTGGATTCCTGTATAATCAAGTGCTTTACGAATTGCTTTCTGAACGGTTGGATCAGATACCGGTCCGCCGTACTCTTCATTCATGTTCATCATGACAAAGCCGACAGTCTTAGTTGCTCCGTTGATCATTTCAACATTTTCAACACCGGCCAGTTCTGCCATTGTATCATCTGTCATGTTCATAGCCACATCGACATCACCTGTGGACAGGGTCATCATCTGGGTATTGGAATCTGGCTGAATCTTAATAATGAATTTGTCAACATTTGTTGCCTCACCCCAGTAATTCTGGTTTTTCTCAAGGACAACTTCCTCATCCGGAGTATAGCTGGTCATAACGTACATACCGGAACCTGCACTGGTTGTATCCAGATATGCCTGAGCTGTATCTGCAGTAGCCGCATCTTCTGCATCTGTTCCGCCGTTTGCCTTAACAACTTCACTGTCAAGAACTGCAGTAGAGCTGTAAGTCAGCTTGGACAAGATAGCGCTGTCCGGCTGTGTCAGATGGAATACAACGGTTTTTTCATCCGGAGCTTCCATGCTTTCAATCGTATCACAGATGAAAGATGGATTGCCCTGAAGATTCTTGCAACGGTTGATACTGAACATAACATCAGCAGATGTCATTGGATTGCCACTTGCAAATGTAATACCATCTTTCAAAGTTACTGTCAATGTCAGAGCATCTTCACTAAACTCATAGGTATCAACAAGACATGGTTCTGCAGCGCCTTCATTGTCATAGAACTTAAATAAGGTTTCATAACAGGCGTTGACGATCAGCGGCGGATATTTTTCATAAACATATCCCGGGTCAAGTGTCGAGAAGCCTGAGCCCATCGCTACAACAACTGTATTGGAACCAGCGTTTGCGCTTTCTCCGCTCTCAGCAGCTGCCGTCTCTTTTGTTGTTGAACTGCCGCTGTCACTTCCGCCGCCGCAGGCAACGAGACTGAGCGCCATAACCAGACCTAACGTCATGGCCATAAATTTCTTTTTCATAATAGTTCCTCCTTTTTCCTTTATAATCCATCCAGTGTTCTGGAGAATCATCTATAATCCAACCGGCTTTCCGGCGAATCACTTTGTTAATATAAATGACAGGCAACAAAATGTCCGGTCTCTATTTCCTTTAATTCCGGCACTTCTTCCCGACATTTATCACAGGCCTTTGGGCATCGTGTATGGAAACGACAGCCTGACGGCGGATTTGAAGGGCTTGGAACTTCGCCTTCCAGATGAATCCTTTTCTTGCCGGCTTCCTGTCCCACCTGAGGAATTGCTGAAAGAAGCGCTTCCGTATATGGATGATACCGTTTTTCATATAACTGATCATAAGCGGCAATCTCCACCATTTTTCCCAGATACATAACACCTACCCGGTCACTGACCTGATAAACCACATTCAGATTGTGGGAAATGAAAAAATAGGTCAATCCCAGTTTTTCTTTCAATTCCTGCAAAAGATTCAGCACCTGGGCCTGTACGGATACGTCCAGCGCCGATACCGCCTCATCGCAGATAATAATATCCGGCTCCAAAGCTAAAGCTCTGGCAATACCAATACGCTGCTTCTGTCCGCCGGAAAGTTCATGAGGATAACGGCTCAAATGATAGGAATCCAGCCCTACCAGCTGAAGCAGTTCCATAATGCGGGCTTCCACATCCATCTGACTGCCCATCTGATGGATTTCAAAAGGCTCCATGAGAATCTGTTTTACCGTCCTTCTCGGATTCAGACAGGCGGACGGGTCCTGAAAAATAATCTGCGCCTTTTTCCGCATTTTCTTAAGTTCTGCACCTTTCAGTGCTGCAATATCCTGTCCTTCCAGATAAATATGTCCATCCGTAGGTTTCAGAAGCCGGATCAATGTCCGTCCCAGAGTACTTTTTCCACAGCCGCTTTCGCCTACAACACCGAAGGTCTCCCCCCGCATAATCTCAAAACTGATATCGTCCACGGCCTTTACCGTACCGGAACGTTTATTTTTTCCTTTAAAATATACTTTTACATGGTCGGCTTTCATCAGCATCTCTTTTTCATTTGCTGCCATAAACTAAGCCTCCTTCTCTTCGTCCGCATATAACCAGCACCGCACCGTCCGCTGATCAGACAACTGTATCATCGGCGGCTCTGTTTCCCGGCATCGCGCTGTCGCATGAGGACATCTTGGTGAAAAACTGCAGCCCGAAATCCGCTCTGTCGGATTCGGAACCATTCCCTCGATTGTTTCCAGAGGCGGCCTGTCCTTTGTGATCCTCGGAATCGCATTTAAAAGGCCCCTGGTATACGGATGTTTCGGTTCCGAAAATAATTCCTGAGCCGGAGCCTTCTCCACAATATGTCCCGTATACATGACGATGACCGTATCACACAATTCGCTGACCACACCCAAGTCATGGGTAATAAATATGACCGATGTCTCCATACTCTCATTCAAATCCCGGATTAAATCCAGAATCTGGGCCTGAATCGTCACATCCAGAGCGGTCGTCGGTTCATCTGCAATCAAAATCTGAGGCCGGCAGGCCAGCGCCATAGCGATCATAACTCGCTGCCGCATACCGCCGGACATCTGATGGGGATATTCATGAGCCCGGACTTCCGGATTCGCAATACCAACGGCCTGCATCATACGCACAGCTTCCGTCATCGCCTCTTTTTTATCCATTCCACGATGGAGTCTTAAAGATTCGGCAATCTGTTTCCCACATTTGATAATCGAATTCAGAGAAGTCATCGGCTCCTGAAAAATCATGGATATCTCATTTCCCCGAATCTTCTGCATCTCTCTTTCAGATGCTTTCACCAAATCCTGCCCTTTATAAAGAATCTCTCCACCGGTAATCTTTCCCGGAGGATTCGGAATCAACTGCATCATACCGAGAGAGGATACACTCTTCCCGCTTCCGCTCTCTCCTACGATCCCCAACTTTTCACCCTTATGCAAGGTATAACTAAGATGGTCAACCGCCTGAACAGTACCCTCCACAGTTTTAAATTCCACACACAGATCTTTTATCTCTAATATCGTCTCCACCTGACTCATGCTTTCCTCTCGCTCTTTCCTAATATGTATTTCATATGTACGATTTCGTCCGTCTTTTTGCTTTTCCGCTTTGACGTCTTAAAGTTTCAACGCGACATGAATATAATATACTTTAATAAAATAACATATTTTGCATAAAAATTCAATCCATTTGTAAAATCCCATATTATCAAAACTTTTTTATCGGGTAAAACCTGCTCTGTACACCTTCGGTATGACGAAGCACGCCCGCAAGGCATGGATTACGGTGTACCCGGATGGATATCCTTTTCAATCTTAAACACGTTAATGGTATCCACATCCGGACAGCAAAATACCGCCGTTCCCTCTTCCTGTCCGGGAATATTTCCCCCATATCTTAAAATGTCTATATAAGGAAAAGCCACATGGGCGGCCATCGGGCAAAGCTGTCCCCTCTCCGTGTCAAAATCAAAACTGTCTCCGATTTTATGCCCCCGATGACATGGGCAGTCTCCCTTCCTGTCAATGAGTGTGATCTTTATCTTCGGCCGTGCCATTCAGACTTCCCCTCCTGTCAAATACTGCTCAATAGGAATTCCCTTATATTTATCCTGATTTGCCTGATTTTTCTCAATGAGACTTGAAACCCGTTCCATAGCCCTCTGAACCGCTTCTTTTAACGGCAGCCCATGAATCACGTCGCCCACCATAAACGCTGAAAACAAATCCCCCGTTCCGGGAAAACGGACAGGAATCATCGTAAATGGTATTTCAAAGTATTCACCAGAGATATGACTGTATCCAAAGACATAACTCTTTCCATCATCGCAGGCCACACTCGTCATAACGACAGATCGTTTTCCGCCGCCATTTAACTTATCAATAAGTTTTCCTGCTTCCTCATGGCTCACCATCGCCTGTTCCCGATACATATCGGCCAGGAAGGCTGCTTCCGTAAAGTTCGGCGTGATAATATCCGCCACCTCGCAGAGTTTCCGCATATTCGCCACCGTAGATTCCGTTATGCCGTTATACAAATGTCCGTCATCTCCCATGATTGGGTCCACAACGGCAAAAACCCCTTTTTCTTTCTGTTCCCGGACATAATCACCGACCAGCTTTACCTGCTCCTCTGACACAATAAAGCCGGTACATATACAGTCAAAGGAAAAATTCAAAGCTTCCCACACATCCAGCGTATGTTTCATGTATTCCGTCGTATCCAAAATTTCAAACTTTCCGTAATCCAGCGT
The DNA here is from genome assembly GCA_902471845.1 of uncultured Lachnospiraceae bacterium. Lineage (GTDB taxonomy): Bacteria > Bacillota > Clostridia > Lachnospirales > Lachnospiraceae > Frisingicoccus. Next base: position 11,968 of record CABRLU010000057.1, read on the forward strand.
ATTAGACACCAGCGCTGTTGGCAGATTGTAAATATCACATCCCATCGCCGATAATACCGGAAACATGGCGGACAATGCCACTTTGCCATATCCCGGCAAATCATTGATCAACAAAACTTTATTCTTCACTTTTCTTCATCCTCTCCGTGTTATATCATCCAGTTTTTCCTTAATCATCCGAAAGTCCGCAGTAACTTCCGGCAATTTTGTATCATCCCTCAAAACAGCCGACGGATGGTAAACCGCTGTCAGCCACACATTTTTCCGATATAAAAAGGTTCCATGCTCCCTTGTAATACGATAATCCGTCCGTATAATCCTCTGGGCCGCAATCCTCCCCAGACAGACAATGATTTTCGGCCGCAGCAGAAGGGTTTCATATTTCAGATACGGAATACACATCTCCTGCTCTTCCGGTTTTGGGTCCCGATTTCCAGGCGGATGGCACTTGACAATATTGGTAATGTAAACTTCATCTCTGGACATGTGGATTTCAGACAAAAGCCGGTCCAACAGCACGCCGGACTTTCCCGTAAAGGGAATGCCATCCTCGTCCTCATTCCGCCCCGGCCCCTCAGCAATAAAAAGAATCGGCGAATGCAGGTTCCCCTTTCCCATCACGGCCGTATTTCGGGTCTGCGATAAAGGACAGCGTGTACAATGGTCCACAAATTGCTTTAGTTCGTCATAGGTATACATAGTCTTGCCCTCTCATATTAATGCAAATAAGCCCCACTCTCTGACCATCCAGAGTTTGGAGCTTATTTTGTGTGCGGATAACAGGGATCGAACCTGCACGGTTGCCCACTAGATCCTAAGTCTAGCGCGTCTGCCAGTTCCGCCATATCCGCAAAATATTAAAAAGACCTGCATACGCTGATGCAGGTCTTAGTGAGGCATCGGGGATTCGAACCCCGGACAACTTGATTAAAAGTCAAGTGCTCTACCGACTGAGCTAATACCCCACATCGTTTTGTTGAATCAAAACACTTTATGAACACGCCTTTGCACAACTGCGGTGGCTGCTCCAACTGGGCTAGTTGGATTCGAACCAACGTAATGCAGGAGTCAAAGTCCTGTGCCTTA
>CABRLU010000058.1 GCA_902471845.1 uncultured Lachnospiraceae bacterium
GTGTAAGATGAGTTGGCGAATCATTGTTATTTCTAAACGGGCAAAATTAGATCTGCAGTTAGGATATATGGTCGTTCGAAGTGAGGAGATAACAAAAATTGTTTTGAGTGAGATTTCAACAATTATGATTGAATCTACAGCAGTATCATTGACAACAAGTTTATTGGCAGAATTGTCAAGAAGAAAAATAAAAGTCATTTTTTGTGATGAAAAAAGAAATCCGTCAGCAGAATTGGTTAGTTATTATGGAAGTCATGATACGAGCAACAAAATCAGGAAACAGATTGTATGGAAACAAAGTACAAAAGAGGCTGTTTGGACAGAGATTGTAACTGAAAAGATCAGAAAACAAAAAGAGCTTCTTGAATCATTTGGAAAGGAAGAATCAGAATTATTATCATCATATTTGAAAGAAATTGATTGGAATGACATGACGAATCGGGAAGGTCATGCTGCGAAGGTGTATTTTAATGCGTTATTTGGCCTGGATTTTACGAGAACAGAAGATAATCATATTAACGCTGCGTTGAATTACGGTTATTCCATTATTTTATCTGCTTTTACAAGAGAAATTGTGGCAAATGGATATTTGACCCAACTGGGTATATTTCATGACAATATGTTTAATCAATTTAATTTGGCGTCAGATTTTATGGAACCTTTTCGGGTTTTAATAGACAGAGAGGTTCTTTTGATGAAGCCTGTAAAATTTGAACATGAAGAGAAAATGCAGTTGGTTAATATATTGAATCACGAAGTGAAAATGGATGGAAAGATCCAGTATGTGAATAATGCAATAAAGATTTATTGTAAAAGTATCTTTGACGCTTTAAATGAAGATGATAGTTCTTTGATACGATTTTATAAAGTTGAGTTATAGATTTATGAGAGTATTGGTGTTTTTTGATTTACCGGTTACAACAAGCGAAAATAGAAGATCATATTCAAAATTTAGAAAGTTTTTATTAAAAAATGGATTTATGATGCTGCAGGAGTCTGTCTATTGTAAATTAGCTTTAAATGGAACGGCGGCAAATGCAATTATCAGCAATGTTCATAAAAACAAACCGCAGGAAGGATTAATACAATTACTAACGGTAACAGAAAAACAGTACGCTAAGATGGATATAATTGTAGGAGAGATTAAAAGAGAAGTTTTGGATAGTGATGAAAGGTTGGTGATTTTATGAAGTTAGTTTTGGCTGAATTATCTGAAGTAATTCTTTCAGATACAAAGCCAGTGACCGAATGGGTTATAGAATCACCGAATCTTTTGTCACAGTATGTGCAAGAACTCATTCACCAATGTGGAGGGGAGGAAGGAGGATTTGTTCTTTCGGATAATGACAAGATAGTAGAAATATCTAAGTATATGGAAATTATTTTGAATCCGTTTGGTGTTCAAATTAACAGCAAAAAGATATTAACAAAATTGTATTCAGATTTAGACAAATTGGCGAAATCTGAGCAGATGTATTTGCAAACATGCCAAGTTATGCAATCAATGATAAAATATTTATTGGAATTAGAATATGAGAGCGATTATATTTTAGAATTTGAACATGAATTTGATTTGATACCGATATTCAAAGCAGTTGGAATAAGACATGAAATAATGGAGGAAGATTATTTTGAAAATCTGATTCGATATATAAAAATTGTGTCCAGGGTATTGGGAACCAAAATAGTGGTCTTTGTTAATATTAGAAGCTATTTTGATGATATACAACTGGAACAATTGTTGAAGGAGGCAGCATATCAGGAAATTCAGATATTGCTTATTGAAAATCAACAAAAAGCTTGTTTGAAAGATGTATTTCGTTATATTATAGATAATGATAAATGTGAGATTTTCTAATTAAACTGTTTGAGTACAGCGTTTTATGCAGGTGATAGCATTTCATTTTTGAATTTGAGGTTTGAGAATGATGTAAAAATGTATGGTACTCAAACGGGTTTCCGATGGCATTTTTCTGCAACGTGTTTGAGAATGATGTAAAAATGTATGGTACTCAAACTAAGTCTTGCCAGTGCCTCGCCCACCGATGTTTGAGAATGATGTAAAAATGTATGGTACTCAAACTTACTATTGACAAGCTTTATTGTTCATGAGTTTGAGAATGATGTAAAAATGTATGGTACTCAAACAAGTTCCGCAAGATGTAAAGGATATAATTGGTTTGAGAATGATGTAAAAATGTATGGTACTCAAACTTATAGTATTCAATAATATCTACTGGGTAGTTTGAGAATGATGTAAAAATGTATGGTACTCAAACCGGCTCGAAGCTGAAAATGCCCTTAAAACGGTTTGAGAATGATGTAAAAATGTATGGTACTCAAACCAAACAGTTGACAAGCCCATAAGCCTATGAGTTTGAGAATGATGTAAAAATGTATGGTACTCAAACATATGGTTTCTGCTGGTTTAAAGAAGCGGGGTTTGAGAATGATGTAAAAATGTATGGTACTCAAACGCAGATGAGGGCGAACAGTTTGAAAAGATGGTTTGAGAATGATGTAAAAACGTATGGTACTCAAACAAAGACAAGGAAGTTTGCTTACTGAAATTGGTTTGAGAATGATGTAAAAACGTATGGTACTCAAACGTCCGCTCGACGCCCATATATTTGTCCATGGTTTGAGAATGATGTAAAAACGTATGTATCCGCAAGAGGTATTATATCTTTTCGGGAATTCCCTATGTCAGATGCTTTGCATGAGCGCACTCCGCCACATCGAAGGCGTACAGAGTAAGCTTCGTGCAATAATATATAAGTTTGCATGATAGATATAATTTAAAAGTCAAGTAAGTAGCAACAATCAAAGATAAAGTCAATAGAGAACAAAAGAAAAGCAAACCAAAAGGAGTAAGACTGCCTGATATTAAGGAGCCTAATCGGGTTATGACTGATATGATTAATTGTGTAACTGATTTAAAGCTGTCAAAAGAAGAAAGAATAGTTCTACGTCTGATTAAGGAGAATCCAACCATTATACAAAAAGTTCTTTGTGAAAAACCAGGAAATTAAAGAGACGTTTAGAAATTTTTGTAAAAAATAAACTGAGACGCCTGAAAATCAAATTATTGTTCCCTACTTGACAGTAATATACAGCGAGAAAGTCAAAGTTTATTTAGAATATCTGTTCCACAGAAATAACATGGAGTGTTGTTCCATCTACTCGAAATTTGATCTCCATTCCGGCAAAACGAAGGCCATAGATGCGCTCCGCATCATTCTGGTAGGACGGTCTTGGGTCCTGGGACAGGAGGGCAAAAAGGGCCTCACGTTTATCTTTCGGAATCTGTTCCAAAAGTTTATCCGGACATTCAATATCAAGGGTATAGTTTTTCAGCGGACCGCCGAAGCCTTCGGAAGCCTCCGGGTGGCTGTCTACGTAAGGAAGGTAGGGTTTGATGTCAAAGATTGGTGTGCCATCCATTAAGTCTGCGCCGGAGATGTGGAGGATTGGACCATGTTCAGAATGGGTTTCCACGGCCTCCAGGCGGACTGAGGAAAGTCCGATGGGGTTTGGACGGAAAGGTGAGCGGGTGGCGAAAACGCCCATGCGGGTATTGCCTCCGAGACGGGGCGGACGTACAGTAGGTGACCAGTCACTGCGGATACTTTCGGAAAATCCCCATATGAGCCATATATGGGAATAGGCCTCCAGGCCCCGGAAGGCGTCCGGATTTCGATATTCCGGCTCGAAAATAATCTCAGCCTTCAGCGAATCAATGAGTCCGCTTTGACGGGGGATACCGAATTTATCAGGGAAATCATTGTGAATATGAGCGATTGGTTTCATGATATAGGTCGATTGCATAATGAGTACCTCCAAATATGACGCCGCAGTAAACAGGGCAATAAAATGTATTGTTATAAGTATACTGTACATAGAAGGAAATTTCAAAACCAAAAGCTGCCTGAAAAGACAAATCATCTTTTCGGGCAGCTTTGTATTTAAGATTCTTTTTCTATTTCTAATAGTCGTTGAACGGCCTTTTGCATATCCGGATGTTTCCGATATTCTTCAATGAGATTTTTTTCCTGAGGTGTTAAATTAAACAGGGATTTTTTTGTCGACTTATATCCAAAGATTTCAAGGATGTTATCAATGTGATAAATACAGCAAAGGCGCATCAACGTATCCGCATCGGGCTGAGTATGTCCGCTTTCCCATCCGTAAATCGTTTTAACAGCGACCGGCTGAGTTTCCGACAGTAATTCAGATACTTGCGGTATGGTCAGATTATTCTTTTTTCTATAGAATTTCAGTCGCTCGGCGATCAGCGGATTTTTCATGGCCATTCTCCTTTTGAACCTCATTTTAGCTATCCTTATAAAAGTATGTCAACGAATCCCAAAATATTCTTGTATAAAAAGAAAAATGGCGAAAAACAAAGGCAAAATGCTTTTTAAAGAAGAAAATTATTTTACTTAAAATTTACAAAGTCTGTCTTAAGGATTTTACATTGAGTGTTTAACATTTCAAGTGTAAACAACATTTTTAAGCTAAGGAGATTGAAGAGATGAAAAAAAGTTTATTAATGACAGTATCCGCACTGATGATCGGAACACTTATGTTGACAGGGTGCGGAACAGAAAAAACCGAAACGACAGCACAGGCAGCAGCAGAGACGACAGAAGCCGGTGATTCAGGTGAAACAACAAAAGCAGCAGAATCGGGAAAAGGTGATGTAAAAGGTGCTTCGGGGGAAATAACCGTTGTTTCCAGAGAGGATGGATCGGGTACGAGAGGCGCTTTTATCGAACTGCTTGGCATTGAAGAAAAAGATGCCAACGGTGAAAAAATGGATATGACAACAGAGGATGCGAAAATTACAAACAGCACTTCTGTCATGATGACAACAGTTGAAGGGGACGTCAATGCCATTGGATATATTTCCCTTGGCTCTTTAAATGAATCTGTTACAGCCGTTAAAGTCGATGGCGCAGAAGCTACTGCTGACAATGTTGCTGCAGGTACATATAAAGTTCAGCGTCCATTTAATATTGCAACAAATGGAACACCAAGTGAAGCGGCCCAGGATTTCATTAATTTCATTATGAGTAAAGAAGGCCAGGCTGTTGTTGTGGATAATGGTTATATTGCCGTTGGCGATCAGCCGGAGTATGAAGCAGGAAATGCTGAAGGCAAAATTGTTGTGGCCGGTTCTTCTTCAGTAACACCGGTTATGGAAAAATTAAAAGAAGCTTATGCCGCTGTTAATCCAAAGGTTGAAATTGAAGTTCAGCAGAGTGATTCCACAACAGGCATGCAGTCGGCCATCGATGGTCTTTGTGATATCGGTATGGCTTCCCGTGAATTAAAAGACAGTGAAACGGAAGCAGGTCTTACCGCCACAGTTATTGCTCAGGATGGTATCGCTATTATTGTAAATAACGGCAGCGGTATCAAAGAATTGACAAGTGAACAGATTAAATCCATTTATACCGGAGAAATCACAACCTGGGAGGATATAAAATAATCCAATATGAAGCTGAATAAAGAAAATGGAATGAAATTGGTTTTCTTTTTGGCTGCTCTGACCTCTGTACTGGCCGTAGCCCTCATCTGTATCTTCCTTTTTGCAGGAGGGCTGCCGGCCATGGCAAAAATAGGGTTTGGAGATTTTATTTTTGGCCGGAAATGGAAACCGGGAAATAACATATTCGGTATTTTCCCAATGATTATGGGAAGTATCTGTGTGACCGGAGTATCTCTGGCAATCGGTGTACCGGTGGGGCTGTTTACGTCCGTTTTTATGGCGGCCTACTGTCCGAAAAAGATTTATCGTGTATGTCAGTCAGCGATCAATCTGATGGCGGGAATTCCATCCATAGTCTATGGTTTCTTTGGCCTTGTGCTAATTGTGCCGCTGATGAATACACTGACCGGGAAGGATGGAAGTACGATGCTGACAGCCTCCATTGTATTGGCTATCATGATTCTTCCAACAATTATTGCCCAGGCGGAAACATCGTTGCGAAGTGTGCCGGACAGTTATTATGAAGGCTCGCTGGCTCTGGGGGCAACCAAAGAGAGAAGTTTGTTTTTTGTAGTGCTTCCGGCGGCAAAATCAGGAGTCATTGCGGGAATTGTTCTTGGCATCGGCCGTGCCATTGGTGAGACAATGGCCGTGGTCATGGTTGCCGGAAATCAGACGCGAATGCCGGCTGGCCTGTTTAAGGGACTGCGGACAATGACAGCAAATATCGTTCTGGAAATGGGATATGCGGCGGATCTTCACAGGGAAGCTCTGATTGCTACCGGCGTCGTACTTTTTGTTTTTATTCTTATCATTAATCTGGCTGTATCCATGCTGAACAGGAGGACTTTCCATGAATAATAAAAGTGATACGCATAGCGGCCGTGTTTTGTCGGCCATTTTAAAGACCTTCGTCATGGTATGTGCAGTTCTCACCTTTGCGGTGCTTGTTTTTCTCATTGCCTTTATATTGGTCAAGGGTGTCGCATATCTGAAACCAGGTCTTTTCTCGTGGGAGTATACCTCAGAAAATGTTTCCCTTGTTCCGGCAGCAGTCAATACGGTAGTCATGACGATATTGACCCTGTTGATCGCTGTGCCGATTGGTGTGTTTGCCGCTGTTTTTCTGGTAGAGTATTCAGGAAAAGAGAGTAAAATCGTTCAGATTATTCGTATGACAGCAGAGACTTTATCCGGGATTCCATCCATCGTTTACGGCCTTTTCGGTCTGATGTTTTTTGCAACAACACTGGGATGGGGACTCTGCATTTTATCCGGTGCCTTTACCATGGTCATCATGATTTTACCGTTAATCATGCGGACGACGGAGGAAGCACTTAAAGCGGTGCCGGATGCTTACAGAGAAGCCAGTTTTGGATTGGGAGCAGGTAAACTTCGGACGATTTTTAAAATCGTGCTTCCGGCAGCGGTTCCGGGAATTTTGGCAGGAGTGATTCTTGCCACGGGGCGTATTGTCGGAGAAACGGCAGCCCTCATATTTACAGCGGGAACGGTGGCCCAGATTCCGTCCAGTCTTTTTGGCTCCGGACGTACCCTGGCACTGCATATGTATGCTTTGTCCAATGAAGGACTTCATGTGAATGAAGCTTATGCGACGGCGGTCGTATTGCTGGTGCTTGTGTTGTTTATTAATGGCCTGTCAAATCTGATCGCAGGAAAATTTACAAAGGCATGAGGTATGGTTAATATGAATGATAAAATGACAATTAAAGACATGAATTTGCATTATGGTGAATTTCATGCTCTGAAAGATGTGAATTTAAATATTGGCGCCCGGGAGATTACGGCGTTTATCGGACCGAGTGGCTGCGGTAAATCTACCCTTTTAAAATCGCTTAACCGGATGAATGATTTAATACCGGGATGTAAAATTGACGGAGATATTCGTCTGGATGGGGAAGATATTTACGGCGATATGGATGTGAACCTGTTGCGTAAACGGGTCGGCATGGTATTTCAGAAACCGAATCCATTTCCAATGAGTATCTATGATAATATTGCCTACGGTCCGAGAACTCACGGAATCCATTCAAAGGCAAAGCTGGATGAAATTGTGGAAATGTCCCTTAGAAATGCGGCCATCTGGGATGAAGTAAAGGACCGGCTGAAAAAAAGTGCCCTCGGAATGTCCGGCGGACAGCAGCAGCGGCTTTGTATCGCAAGGGCGTTGGCAGTGCAGCCGGAAGTACTTTTAATGGATGAGCCGACGTCGGCCCTGGATCCGATTTCAACTTCTAAAATTGAAGACCTTGCAGTAGAGTTGAAGAAAGATTATACTATCATCATGGTGACTCATAACATGCAGCAGGCTGCCCGTATTTCAGATAAGACGGCTTTTTTCCTTTTGGGTCAGGTGATTGAGTACAATGATACGGAAACACTTTTTTCTCTGCCAAAGGATAAGCGGACAGAAGATTATATTACGGGGAGGTTTGGTTGATATGAGAAACCGTTTTGACGCTCAGTTGGAGCAGCTTCATCAGAAGCTCATTGAGATGGGAAATCTGTGTGAGCAGGTCATCTCGATGACGTACAAAGTATTGATGGATGAGGATTATGAAGCTGCCAAAGAACTCATTGAAAAGGACAGTTTAATTGACTTAAAGGAAAGAGATATTGAAAGTTTGTGTCTGAAACTCCTGCTTCAGCAGCAGCCGGTAGCCTCAGATTTGAGAAAGGTTTCCGCTGCATTGAAAATGATTACAGATATGGAGCGGATTGGTGATCAGGCTGCGGATATTGCGGAGATTATTTTAACATCCAATATTAAAGCGCCGGGACTGGATATTCCGATCGGCCGGATGGCAGAGGCCACTGTGCGGATGGTGACAGACAGCGTCAATGCCTATGTATGGCAGGATTTGGATACGGCGCAGAAGGTGATGGAGTATGATGATGTGGTGGACGATCTTTTCCTTGAGGTGAAGGATCTGCTCATACGGCAGATTGATTCAAATCCTGAGATACATGAACATGTAATGGATATTTTGCTGATTGCCAAATACTATGAACGGATTGGCGATCATGCGACCAATATTTCCGAATGGGTGGAATTTTCCATCACCGGAAAACACAGAGGGGACGAAGATTTATGATTTATTGTCTGGAAGACGAAAGAAATATTCGGGAGCTTATTGTATACACCCTGGAGTCCAGTGGCTTTCATGCCGCTGGTTTTTCCAATGGTACGGATCTTTTTAATGCAATTGCCAGTGAAAAACCGGATTTGATATTATTAGATATTATGCTGCCGAAGGAAAATGGTTTGTCCATTTTAAAAAAACTGAAAAGCTCCATGGTGACGAAGGATATTCCGGTCATTATGGTGACGGCGAAGGGCTCTGAATTTGACAAAGTGACCGGGCTTGATATGGGCGCGGATGATTACATTGCAAAGCCATTTGGAATGATGGAATTTATTGCCAGAGTGCGGGCAGTGCTGCGACGGGGCGGTCCAAAGGGAGGAACTTCGGAACTTGTATATAAAAATCTGCGTATCCGTTCCGAACGGCATCAGGTATTTGCAGATGACGAAGAAATCGTGTTGACTTTAAAGGAATATGAATTGCTGAAATATTTAATTGAAAATCAGGACATTGTTCTGACACGGAACCAAATTCTGGGCCGGGTATGGGGCTATGATTTCGACGGTGAAACGCGGACAGTGGATGTACATATACGGACGCTTCGGCAGAAGCTTGGGGACTATGGCAAATATATTGAGACTGTGCGCGGTGTAGGTTATCGTATCGGAGGCTGAAAATGAAAAGAAAAATTATTCGAAATACGGTGGCCATTGTTGCGGCCGCGGTCATTTTGACCTTTCTGGCGGTGACATTTCTTATGTATACCCATTCGGTGGAATTACTGAAACTGGGGACAGAAAATGAAGCTGAAACGCTGAAAGCGGCCATTGATGCAGAGGGGACGGATTTTCTGAAAAGTGAGACACTGTTTCAGGATAGCCGTCGGATTACCATCGTCAACCGGGAAGGGGAAGTATTATATGATTCGGTCGCCGATGCCCTGTCTATGGACAACCATAAAGCTCGTCCGGAGATTGCTCAGGCAATCCATCAGTCCACCGGTGCGTCTCTCAGAGATTCGGATACTCTTGATAAGAAAGTTTACTATTATGCTGTTACCCTGGATGATGGAAACATTCTCCGGGTCAGCAGTTCGATGGACAGTATTTATCAGATGATATTTTCCATGGCGCCTTTTATGGCATTACTTATTGCGGCAATTATCGGCATTTCTGTCGTTATTATATATATAGAAACTGAACGAATGGTTCGTCCGATTAATGAGATCAATCTGGATAAGCCTCTGGAAGAGCCGACCTATGAGGAATTTATGCCGTTGCTCACCCGGATGGATCATCAGAATGAGCGAATTCGCATGCAGCTGGAAGAGTTGAAGCAGGCAGAGGGAATGCGCCGGGAATTTTCGGCGAATGTTTCTCATGAATTGAAAACGCCGCTGATGGCCATTTCCGGCTATGCGGAGATCATCAGCCGAAATATGGTTAAAAAAGAAGATATTCCCGAGTTTGCAGGCCGAATCTATAAAGAGGCGACCCGGATGACGACGCTGATTGAAGATATCATAAAACTGTCCCGGCTGGATGAGCAGTCGGATATGATGCCTTTTGAACCGGTGGATCTGAATCGGGTGACAAAGGAAGTTGTGGACAGCCTCCAGGCTGTGGCCAGACAGCGGAAGATTACCATGACCATAGACGGGGATGTACCGGCAATCAACGGTGTTCGTCAGGTCATTTATGAGATGATTTATAACCTCTGCGACAATGCGGTGAAATATAACCGGGACGGTGGTTCCGTTCACATACTTATGGAACCTTCGCCGAAGGAAGGCTATGCTGTCCGCTGGTCCGTGTGGGATACGGGAATCGGCGTGCCGGAGGAGGAACAGGAGCGCATCTTCGAGCGCTTTTACCGGGTAGATAAAAGCCATTCCAGAGAGACCGGCGGCACCGGCCTGGGACTTGCCATCGTTAAACACGGCGCCAACCTCCATCGGGCCCTGCTGACCATTGACAGCAAACTTGGGGAAGGCACATGTATTATGGTGGAATTTCCGCAAATGGAATGTGTTGTCGATACTTGATATTTGCATGGGAAAAATAATCGTGTATAATGTAATTAACATATGGGTGGGAGGTGAAATAGTATGCCAAAAACAATTCAATGTATATTGATGGAATATAAAGAGCTTATTGAGTCTTTGAATCATGAACATGTAAAAGCTGTTATCTTATATGGTTCCTATGCCAGAGGAGATTACAGACCAGATTCAGATATTGATATTATGATTCTGGTAGATTTGGATGAGGCGGCGCTGAAATCTTTTGAGTTGAAGGTTATTGACATTACCTATGATTTTAATTGGCAGTATGATGTGCAAATAGTGCCTGTTGTTCAAAACATCCAACATTTTAACTACTGGAAAAAGGTATATTTATTTTACCGAAATGTGGAAGAAGAAGGTGTTTTGATATAAAAGAACAGGGATGTTTCATGGATGTTGCTCGATATAAGTTGGAACGGGCGATGGATGATATGGAATCTGGTAAAATATTGTTAAAGGCAGGGAAGTATAAAGCAGCGAATAATAGAGCTTATTATTCATGCTATCACGCGGTTGATGCAGTGCTCGCCTTGGAACCGATTGCATTTAAAAAACATAAAGATACTTTAGCGTATTTTAATAAGAATTATGTTCATACAGGAATGTTTCCTTCGGAAATAGGGCGAAAGATTGCTCGGCTTGAAGTTATACGTCACAAAAGTGATTATGATGATTTTTATATTGCAAGTAGAGATGAGGCCGAACAGCAAATTTTAATTGCTGAACAAGTATATGAACTGGTAAAAGCATATATCTTTGCGAGAGGGAAATAATATTGTGGGATTTCGAAGTTAAGTATGCGCCGTTCAGGACGCATTGCGGGCGAAGAATAGAGATAATAGAGCCTAGTACCAAACAAGTTTCACCAAAACTGCCGGCCTTTTTCTTTGACAGATGGTAGGAAGATTTTCAGAGATTTACGAGCATAGTGACAGACGCGAAGCGCTGTTTGAGCACAGCGAGTTTGCGGAGCGGCTGTCCATAGGCGGCGGAGTAAATCTCTGAAAATCGACGTATCTAAAAAGAAAAAGGCCGGCAGTAATAGTTAGCTTTGACTTTTGCATAAGATACAGGTATAATCGACCGTATATATACGGAGGCAGGAGGGACCTGTAGTTGACAGAATTATTGGTAGGATGGTTTATTAAGGATAAAGAGAATATTAATGATACGAAAGTCCGGCAGTCTTATGGAAGGTTGTCGGGCTTTGTTGGAATCTGCTGCAATGTTATGTTATTCGCACTGAAATTGTTTGCCGGGCTGGCGACGGGGGCGGTGTCGATTATGGCGGATGCCTTTAATAATCTGTCTGACGCGGCATCGTCGGTCGTGACATTGATTGGGTTTCATATGGCAGGAAAGCCGGCGGACCCGGGGCATCCTTACGGGCATGGACGGATTGAATATCTTTCAGGGCTTTTTATTGCCGCAGCAATTTTAATGACGGGTGTGGAGCTTATGAAGTCTTCTGTGGAAAAGATTCTTCATCCGGAAGCTCCGGATTTCAGCGTGGCGTCCATTATCATTTTGGTTGTTTCTATTTTATTGAAACTGTGGATGTGCAGGTTTAATCTTAAACTTGGGAAACGGATTCAATCCGAGGCAATGAAGGCGACGGCAGCCGATAGTCTGAGCGACTGTATCTCTACATCAGCTGTTTTGATCGGTGTGTTTGTTGCTATGGCTACGGAAAAAAATCTGGACGGATGGATTGGCGCTCTGGTGGCATTGTTTGTATGTTTTGCCGGATTCAGTTCGGCCAGGGATACGATTCAGCCGTTGCTTGGTCAGGCGCCGGACCCGGAACTGGTGAAGAAAATCAAAGAGCGGGTGTTGAGAGAGGAAAAGATTCTTGGCGTCCATGATTTGATCGTCCATGACTATGGACCGGGAAGACGTATGATTTCGCTGCATGCCGAGGTGTCTTATAAAGAAGATATCCTGGAAGCTCACGATTTGATTGATAATATTGAAAGAGATTTAATGAAGGAATTCCAGTGCGACGCTACGATTCACATGGATCCGGTGATAACCGATGACGAAGAAATGAATAAGGTCAAGAAAATGGTGGAGGATATGGTGGCGGCTGAAAATGCCGACTGGAGAATTCATGATTTTCGGATGGTCCGGGGAAGTTCTCATACAAACCTGATTTTTGATCTTGTGGTAACGCCGGAAGAGCTTTGCAGGAAACAGGAAATTGAGCGATGGCTGAAAGAAAAAATCCATGATGCGGACCAAAGCTTTTATGCGGTCGTCACCGTAGAACAGAGTTTTTTG
>CABRLU010000059.1 GCA_902471845.1 uncultured Lachnospiraceae bacterium
GCCGGCGTGGCGGAACTGGCAGACGCACAGGACTTAAAATCCTGCGATCCTAACCGATCGTACCGGTTCGATTCCGGTCGCCGGCACTTACCAGAAATAAGAGAAACGTTGTAAATTCGATGTTTCTCTTATTTTTTTGCATACAGACTATTTATTAATAAAATCTTACAAAAAGCTGTCAGGTGAAAAATTGTCAAAAAAAGAATGGGATTTTTCCTGTATATATGGTAAACTATAGACATACCTATTCGGGCATACCGTATGTCGCATGTTACGCATGGACGCGCTTTGTCACACCGGAGATGTACAGAGCAGGCTTCGCGCGATAAGGTACTAAAGAAAAAGGGAATTTATAAGAAAAAGGAAATATATATATTGGAGAGAGGTGAAGGATATGGAAAAAAGAAAATCCAGATTATTTGCAGTACTTTTGATGGCGGTTTTTATGATGACTTCTGTTTTTTCAGTACCGGCGAACGCTTATGCGGCTGAAGAGACAAAGAAGGTCAATATTGAAACCGAGTCAAAGACAGAGAATAGTATTACCCTGAAGGTGGAAAAAGGGTATGAATACGCGATTCAGATAGTGAAAGAGGATAAACCGGACTGGAAGTGGGCTGAAGCTTCCCAGTACATCGAGGATCAGAATACACATGAAATAGTGAAGGTGACATTTTCTGAATTAGAAGCAAACCGGGAGTATGTTTTCGGAAAGCGTGCAAAAGGAAATACGGAGGGCGAAGTACTTACCGAGATAATTAAAACAGAAGTGGAAAAGACGGAAACCCCTGCACCAAAGACAACGGAGAGCACGACAGAGGCAACAACCAAGGCTACGGAACCGGCCACAGAGTCTACGGAGCCAGCCATAGAATCCACAGAATCAGCTACAAAATCTACAGAGCCGGCCACAGAGTCTACAGAGCCGGCTACAGAGTCGTCCACAGAATCTACGAAAGCGTCTTCTGAGTCGAAGGATGAAGTAAAGACTACGGAAGAAACGGAGCCGGCATTAAACGGAGAAAAACCAACAAAAGCACCGGCGAAGAATCAACCAAGTGCTCAGGACGTGGCACCGCCTGCGGGATCTAAAGAGTCCGAGTCAAAGGAATCTGAGTCTAAAGAATCCGAGTCAAAGAAGGAAACAGAGGCTGCTTTGTTAGAAACGGCGGCAGCAGCACCAGTCAAACCAGAGGTGGAATCCCGGACGGATACGGAAGTTCGTCTGAAAGTTGTTGAAGGTCAGGAATATGCATTGTTAAGCGATGGCAAGGCCGGAACCTGGAATGATACTGGAGTGTTCAGTGATTTGAAGCCGGATACGGAATATAGTTTTGTGACCCGGATGAAATACGACCCGTCAAAGGCTCAGGAGAGTGTAATGAGCGAAGCGGCAGCAGTTTATACCAAAGGAGCTGCGGCAGCAGCACCGGCAGCGCCTGGAATTGCCAAGCGGACAGAAACTTCAATCAGTCTTGCTCCGTTAGAGAACGGCGAGTATGGAATCAGTGAGACAGGGGAAATCTTTGCATGGCAGGGAAGTCCGGAGTTTACAGGGTTAAAAGCCGGTACGGAATATCAGTTTAAAACACGAATCAAGTATGATTCGGAGACTGCGATGGAAAGTATTGCCAGTGACAGTATCATGTATCAGACACTTGTTCCTTTTGAAGGCTCCACGGTTACAGGCGTGGTGATGGATGGTTCCTATGTTTCCGGTACAAAATTGACGGCAGCAGCTGTTGGTAACGGCATGGATAATGTGAATCCTGTAGAGGGAGACAGCCGTTGGGTACCGCGCACATGGAATTGGGGCCAGAAGGCTTTTAATTCATGGAAGGATAACTATACGATACCGTTTACGCTGGTTGAGGTCGGAAATTATCGGTTAAGTGTGGACTTTGAGAGAGAAGACTATACGGGCGGAGCCTGGAAAGCTTCAGGCGAAGTTAAAACCTATACGATTCCATTCAAAGTAACGGCAGCGCCGGTGACACAATACACGATCACAGCCACATCTAATGGCAATGGAACCATTAATCCTCAGGGGAATATTACGGCTGAACAAGGTAAAGATTATACGTTCACATTTACACCAAATAATGGCTATAAAGTATCCAAGGTGTATGTTGACGGATATGAAGTAAAAGCTGAAAATAATAAATATACTTTTAAGGCCATTAATGCAAATCATACGATTTCCGTAACATTTGAGCAGGCCAGAAAGATTGATTCTCCAAAGACAGGTGACAATATGAAGACAACACCGGCAATCGTACTTCTGGTAGTTTCGGCTGCATTATTGCTTGGCGTATTTGTTTACGGGCGTAAAAAGAACAAATAGTGCGATAGCAGGTACAAAATGATAAAAGTTTTCAACTAGGCATCTTGAACGAAAGTTAGTTGTGTGTTACTATGTATGGGCAACGCGTAGTGTGATGAACACGTAAGACCAGTTTTCATCACTCTGCGCGTTTTTTTTGTCCAATATTAGGAAAAACTAACTCAAGAAGAGAGGGGGAATCATTATTAAAAAATATGGTATAACGATTTTTCTTGCAGTCGTATTGTGCATTCTATCCATATGGTCCTTGTTTATAGGGGTTCTGGATGTGGAGCTGACATCTTTGCTTAGTGGTGACGTAACCCGGATTGAAATCTTTTTGATTTCACGACTGCCGCGCCTGTTGGCTATTTTGTGTACCGGCGTGGGAATGAGCGTAGCCGGGCTGATCATGCAGCAGTTATGTATGAATAAGTTTGTTTCTCCGACAACGGGAGCAACAATTTCTTCTGCCCAGTTTGGTATTTTACTGGCACTTTTGTTTATGCCGAAGTCAACTTTATGGAGCCGCGCGATTTTTGCATTTATCTTTGCTATTTTTGGAACATGGATTTTTGTATGGTTTATCCAGCGGATTCAGTTTAAGGATGTCGTCATGGTGCCGCTGGTAGGTATTATGTTTGGTAATGTCATCGGGGGCATCACAAACTATCTGGCCTATAAATATGAGATGACGCAGGCTTTGTCTACCTGGCTGGTGGGACATTTTTCAATGGTCCTGCGTGGAAGGTATGAGATTGTCTATCTTGTAGTTCCACTGGTCATTCTGGCATTTATATTTGCCAACCATTTTAATATCGTGGGCATGGGCAAAGATTTTTCAAAGAATCTCGGAGTACATTACAATCTGATTCTGTTTATGGGATTGACGATTGCGGCGATGATTACGGCTTCTGTCGTGGTTGTCGTAGGTTCGATTTCTTATATTGGATTGATCGTGCCGAATCTGGTTGCAATGTTCAAGGGGGATAAAATTCGGGGGACGTTGGTGGATACGGCGCTTTTTGGAGCGATTTTTGTACTGATGTGCGATATGCTTGGACGTTCCGTAATCGCACCTTATGAATTACCAATTGAACTGATCGTAGGTATTCTTGGCAGTATCATATTTGTTGCATTGCTGATTTACCGGCTGAATCATGGACGCAAAGCTGTCCGGCTCGGCGGTGCCGGAAACAGCGGTTGTGCCGCTGTCGTTTCAGCACAGGAGGGAGGCGATAGAAAGTGAATTCAAAAGCTGTTCGTGCAAATCAGCGTAAGCTAATGATCATGGCCGTTCTGGTACTGCTTTGTGCAATTGGTTATATGACAGTGGGTGTTAAGTTTGGAAATCCAAAGCTGTTTCATTATGCAATGAAAATCCGTACCCCGAAACTGATCGTCATGCTGATTACAGCATTTTCTATCGGGGGAGCCTCTATCGTATTCCAGTCGATCATCAATAATACGATTGTGACGCCCTGTCTTCTTGGTATGAATGCCTTATATACATTGATACATACGGCGGTAGTGTTTGTTGCCGGTTCAGGCAGCATACTTGCCATCAATAAGAATATGTCATTCGTTGTAGACCTGGTGCTGATGGGATTGGTAGCTACTGTGGTTTACAGCTATTTGTTTAAAAAGACCCGCCACAATGTCTTGTATGTGCTGCTCATAGGTACGGTACTTTCCTCCTTTTTCTCCAGTATTCAGAGCACTTTAACGCGCATTATGGACCCGAATGAGTATGAAAACCTGCTGGCCAGTCTGGTGGCGAGTTTCAGCAATATTAATTCGGAGATTATTATTCTTTCGTTGATCGTCCTGGCGGCCGTCATCTTTTTCCTTCGTAAAGAGCTGGCGCTGCTGGATGTGATTACTCTTGGCAAAGACCAGGCAATCAATTTGGGAGTGGATTATGACAGGTGTATTCGCCGCTTATTGCTCGGCGTGACATTGTGTATTGCGGTGGCAACGGCTATGGTGGGGCCGATTTCCTTTTTGGGACTTATTATTGCCAATCTTTCGAGGCAGTTATTAAAAACCTATCGCCATTCGCAGCTTATTTTAGGTTCTGCGCTTTTTGGCATGATTGTTTTAATCGGAGGACAGCTCATTGTAGAGCGGGTTTATGTTTATTCGGTTCCTGTCAGTGTATTTATCTCTGTGGGAGGCGGTATCTATTTCCTCTATCTTCTTCTTGCGAACAGGAGGGTTTGATTTATGTTTGTAAAGGATTTGACCAAACGTTATGATGGAAAGACCGTGGTGGATTCCGTCAGTTTTGAAATTCCTAAAGGAAAGGTAATATCTCTTATAGGTCCAAATGGAGCCGGTAAATCCACGGTTATGGGAATCATTTCACGCTTGATTGCCCGCGATGGAGGCATTGTGGATTTCGAGGGAACGGACATTGGAAAATGGAAGAGTAAAGAGCTGGCGAAACGGCTTGCGATTTTAACCCAGAGTAATAATATTCAGATGAAGCTGACGGTTCGGGAACTGGTCACTTTTGGGCGGTTTCCATATTCCGGCGGGCGTAATACGGATGAGGATAATGCCATTATTGACAAGGCTATCGAGTATATGGAACTTCGGGAAATTCAGGATCAGTTTATTGACGAACTGTCCGGCGGACAGCGGCAGCGTGCTTATATTGCCATGGTCATCGCCCAGGATACGGAATATGTATTGTTGGATGAGCCGACGAATAATCTGGATATTTATCATGCCAGCAATATGATGAAAATTGTCCGTCGCCTTTGTGATGAGTTGGGCAAGACAGTCATCTTAGTTCTGCATGAAATTAATTATGCAGCCTTTTACTCAGATTATATCTGTGCTTTTACAGATGGAAAAATAGAAAAATTTGGTACGGTTGAGGAGGTGATGACGAAGGAGAATTTATCCAAAATCTACAATGTAGATTTTGAAATTATGGAAATTGAGGGCAGACCGCTGTCCATCTATTACTAATTGTTACCAATAATTATTTCAGTACTTTTTTGAAAGGAGATTTACAAATCATGAAAAAAATTTTATCATTGACACTGACTGCTGTTATGGTAGCCGGATTGGCCGCTTGCGGAAACAGCAGCAGCACATCAACAACAGCAGCAGAGACTGCCTCCGTCGCAGAAACAGAGGCAGCAGGTGCTGAAAAACCTGAAACAATCACAATTACTGCAATGAATGCAAACAGCGAACCGATTGAGGTTGAAGTACCTTATGATCCGCAGCGGGTTGTTGTCGTAGACATGGCCAGCCTGGATATTCTGGATAATCTTGGCCTGGGCGACCGGGTCGTTGGTTCTTCCACAACCGCACTGGAATATCTTCAGTCCTATGTAAACGACGAAAATGTAGCAAATCTGGGAACGATTAAAGAAGCAGATATGGAAGCAGTCATGGCCTGCGAACCGGATATCATTTTCATGGGCGGACGTATGGCAGAGTATTATGACGCACTGAATGAAATCGCTCCTGTCGTTCGCTTGATTGCCGATACGGATGATGGTGTCGTGGAAAGCGTTCGCAAAAATGCAAATACAATTGCATCGATTTTTGGAGTAGAGGATAAGGTAGAAGCAACGATGGCGGACTTCGATGAGCGTATTGCCGCACTTGGAGAATTTGCAGAAGGTAAAACCGCTTTAGTTGGTATGTGTACAAGTGGCAGCTTTAACTTACTTGGTAATGACGGACGCTGCTCCATTATCGGACGGGAAATCGGATTCGATAACCTGGGGGTTGATGTCGTTGCGGCACAGAGCGAGAGCGGCAGCGGCAGAAGCGGCCGAGGCGGAAATAGTGAAACAACAGAAACTACAGCAGCTGGTGAGAACGCTGAGACTGCGGAAAGCAGTGAAAGAAGCGGCCGAGGCGGCCATGGAAGCAGCGAAGTCGGCGAAAACAGCCAGGGCGGCGGCACAGCAACCCATGGTAACGAAGCTTCTTTTGAATTGATTGTTTCTCTGAATCCGGATTATATTTTTGTTATGGACAGAGACGCAGCCATCGGAACGGACGGCGCTCAGTTGGCTCAGGAAATTATGGAAAATGAACTGGTAATGGGCACGGATGCTTACAAGAATGGAAACATTGTATACCTTAAACATCCGGGTGTATGGTATACAGCTGAAGGCGGTATCACAGCCCTTGATTATATGCTTGCAGATTTGGAGAGTGCATTATTAAATTAATATGTGGAAATATGTAAAAAGATATCTTCATTTTGCAGTGTTAGCTGCACTGTTTATGATGGGCGAGGTGTCAATGGATTTAATCCAGCCCGGGCTTATGCGCCGGATTGTGAATGAAGGGGTATTGGGAATGAACAATAACGGCACTGGTGACCTTCATCTGATTTTGGTGCTTGGGTTTACAATGATTGGACTTGTAATTCTTGGCGGCTTCAGTGGTTCCATGAATAATGTGTTTGTACATATGACGGGACAGAATGTTGGAAATGAAATCCGTAAAGATTGTTTTCGGAAAATCATGACTTTTTCTTTTCCGCAGATGGATCGTTTTGGAACAGGCTCGTTGGTGACGAGAGTCACCAACGATATCACACAAGTTCAAAATTTTGTTGCCCAATTTGTCCGCGGAATGATTCGGACATCGATGCTGATCGTGGGAAGTATTTTCTTTATGTTTCGACTGAATCACGAATTTGGAATGATCGTTCTGTGCGCGCTTCCGTTTATATTGGGATGTATGCTGGTCTGTCTTGTCAGGGCCAATCCGCTTTTGACAAGGCTCCAGACTCAGCTCGACGCGGTGAATGATATTTTACAGGAGGATGTTTCCGGTATTCGTATGATTAAAGCCTGTGTACGGGAAATATATGAAAAGCTGCGTTTTGGCAAGGCGAATGATGGCCTTGTCAGGACGCAGCTTCGCGTACTTATAATATTTGCTTTCATGAATCCGGCAATGAATGCGTTGATGTATATTGTTGTTGTGATTCTATTGCTGACAGGTTCTTATCAGGTCGGAGAAAATATGACGACACCAGGTACGATCATGGCGGCCATCACTTATATGACACAGCTTCTCAATGCAATTCTGATGCTGGTTATGCTATTTCAGACCATTACGAAAGGAATTGCTTCATGGAAGCGGGTAAAGGAAGTCCTGGCTACGGAGCCGGAATTGAAAGACGGAGATTTTGACGGTGAAACGGAGGCTTGCGGAAAAATTGAATTCCGGGATGTATCTTTTGCCTTTCCGGGAACGGAACAGATGGTGTTAAACCATATTCATCTGGTCATTCATCCGGGTGAAACAGTGGCAATCATGGGCGCGACCGGATGCGGAAAGACAGCGCTTGTCAGCCTTATTCCACGTTTTTATGATGCTGTGGATGGAACAGTTCTTGTGGATGATGTGGATGTGCGGAGCTACACTCAAAAAGAATTAAGAGAAAAAATTGCAGTTTCTCTGCAGAAAAGTGAATTGTTCAGCGTTTCAATCCGGGAAAATATTTCCTGGGGTGCGCCGGAGGCATCAGATGAGGCGGTTTGTGAGGCGGCTAAGATTGCCCAGGCCGATGACTTTATAAGGAAAACCTCAAATGGATACGATACGTTTGTCGCAGAGCAGGGTACAAGTCTGTCCGGCGGACAGAAACAGCGTATTTCTATTTCCAGAGCCGTGCTGAAACCGGCTTCGATTTTAATCTTTGATGACGCCACCAGTGCGCTGGATTTAAAAACAGAGGCGGATTTGTATGCTGCGTTAGACGAGGCAAGGCCGGGGGTTACCAAAATTATTGTTGCTCAGCGAATTGCTTCTGTGCGAAGGGCAGACCGGATTGTTGTTTTAGATAATGGAAGTGTGGAGGCCTGTGGTACCCATGATGAGCTTTTGCGGACATGCAAAACATATCAGGACATTTACCATTCTCAGATAGGAAATGAAGGTGAAATCTATGAGTGAGTCGAAGATTGCAGAACGTAATATTCCGGGGATGAACCGGCACAACCGTTTTGTTGAAGTGGAACATGCGGAAAATGTCGGCGATACGCTGAAACGGGTACTGACCTATTTTGCGCGTGAAAAAATGCTGGTCATCGCCATGCTTCTTATCGTTGTTTTCGGCACACTTTGCGGCGTTTATGCGCCGAGCCTTCAAAGTGAAGCCATTGATATTATTGCGGGTACATCGGACGGAAGTCTGAGACATACATTAACCTTTATGCTTGCGGCCTACCTGTGTTACAGCGGCAGCCAGCTTTTTCAGGGGCTGATCAGCGCCCGTCTGAGTCAGCGGATTGTCCGGCGGATGCGGGGCGAACTGTTCGATAAAATTATTGATCTGCCTGTAAAATATCTGGATACCCATTCCCACGGTGATGTGATGAGCCGGATCACTAATGACATTGAAAATATTTCAACGACGGTGTCCCAGTCGCTGCCGTCCCTCATTTCGGGGGTATTGACCGTAATGGGAACAATAGTGATCATGCTCTGGTATTGCTGGCAATTAGCGCTTTTAAGTTTTCTCACGGTGGGGTTGACGGTATGTGCTACAAAAGTATTGTCTAAAAGGGTGCGGAAGTTTTCGAGACGTCGTCAGAAACTTTTAGGTGAATTAAACGGTACGGCACTGGAAATGATTTCCGGATACCGGACAGTGGTGGCTTATAACCATCAGGATATTACAATAGATGATTTTTGTGCGACGTCGGATGCGATGACAAAGGCAGGCATCCGGACGGATATTTTCGGTGGGGTTATGGGACCAATCATGAATTGTATCGGTAATATTGGTTTTGTGATTATTGCGGCTTTCGGCGGCTATTTTGCCATTAACGGACGAATCTCTGTGGGGGTTATTTCTGCGTTTATTGTTTATGCCAGGCAGTTCAGCCGGCCGATTAATGAGATTGCGCAGATTTATGGTCAGCTTCAGACAGCGATTGCCGGAGCAGAACGGGTCTTTGATGTATTAGATGAAGAAGATGAGGATAAGACCGGGGAATTGCTTGAAGAACAGGAAAGTGCGGCGGTGACCTTCAGGAATGTGAAGTTTTCATATAAGGAAGGATGTCCGGTGCTTCATGACTTTTCGCTGACCGTACCTTCCGGAAAAAAGGTGGCTCTGGTGGGGGCCACAGGCAGCGGGAAGACGACGGTCGTCAATCTGCTTATGCGGTTTTATGACATCGACGGTGGTGATATTTTTATTAATGCACAGAATATAAAAGATGTCGCGAGAGACAGCCTGCGGAAAAATGCGGCCATCGTTTTACAGGATACCGTTCTGTTTTCTGACACGATCGAAAACAACCTGAAATATGGCAATGAAAAGGCTTCGAGAGAAGCACTGGAAGCGGCTGTGGATATGAGCCGGTGTAAAGAAATGATTCAGATGCTGCCGCAGGGCTATGATACGGTGCTGACCGGCTCTGGAAATAATATCAGTCAGGGACAACGTCAGTTACTTGCCATTGCGAGAGCTTTCGTGGCCGACCCGAAAATACTGATTCTGGACGAGGCGACCTCCAATGTGGATACCCGAACAGAAAAAGCCATACAGGATGCGATGCAGCTTGTCATGAAAAATCGTACCAGTATTATCATTGCCCATCGATTGTCAACCATTCGGGATGCGGATATCATTGTAGTCATGGATAAGGGACGGATTGTCGAAAGCGGCAGCCATGACAGTCTGCTTGCCCGGAGGGGTAAATACTATGAGCTTTATATGACCCAGTATGCCGGATTTGCAACTTGATAAAAATACTGGTGAAAAAATAAAAATAGTGCTTGACAACAGTAGGAAAGCATTGTAAAATAATTACTGTTGTTAAGACGTGTGCGTTTAGCTCAGCTGGATAGAGCGTTTGGCTACGGACCAAAAGGTCGGGGGTTCGAATCCTCTAACGCACGGCAGAGTCCTTGTAAAAGATGATTTTACAAGGACTTTTTTCTTGACTTTATATGGCGAAGCGTGTATACTTGATAGAAAATTATTGTTAGATGTTGGCCTGGAGCAGGCTTTCATTAAAAGGGAGTAGTTGAAATACACCGTCAACAATCGCGGCCCCAGGGGTCTGGTGGTGTATACCATATATATGAATGGTTACGAGACTTTTGATGTATCTATTTGAGAAAAGATGGGAAATCTAAATAGATACATTGAAAGTCTCTTCTTTTTTCGCAAAGGTACACAGCAAGCGGAAATGTTTGGCCCATGAAGGAGGAATGAGTATGAAGACATGGTATCAACGGACAGAAGAAGATATTTTGGCTGATCTTCATGTGACAAAAGACGGACATACGTTGGAGGCAGCGGCAGAGCTTCTCGAAACAGAGGGAGAAAATGTGCTGGAAGGAGGGAAGAAAAAAAGTACCCTTCAGGTGTTTTTATCCCAGTTTGCGGATTTACTGGTTATTATTCTGATTATTGCCGCGGTTATTTCTGCATTTACCGGAAGCGAAGAGAGCACGATCGTTATTATAGCTGTTATTATTTTAAATGCGATTTTGGGAACAGTTCAGCATAAGAAGGCGGAGAAGTCTCTGGACAGTCTGAAATCCCTGTCTTCGCCATCGGCAAAGGTGATTCGTGACGGACAGAAAATGGAGATCGATTCAAAGAATGTGGTGCCGGGGGACATTCTGCTTTTGGAGGCCGGTGATCTGGTGGTGGCCGACGGAAGGGTTTTAAACAGCTATTCCCTCCAGGTGAATGAAAGTTCACTGACCGGAGAATCCACCAGCGTAGATAAAACAGAAGGTGTCATTGTTGAAGAAGTGCCGCTGGCCGAACGGTCAAACATGGTTTATTCCAGCAGTCTGGTGACTTATGGCCGTGGTGTTGTCGTCGTGACAGGAACGGGGATGGATACGGAAATTGGCAAGATTGCCAGTCTTATGAATGCGACGAAGGAGAAAAAGACGCCGCTGCAGGTCAGCCTGGACCAGTTCAGCAGCAAACTGGCCATGGTCATCATGGTCATTTGCGCCATTGTATTTGCGTTAAGTCTGTATCGTCAGATGCCGGTGCTGGATGCGATGATGTTTGCTGTGGCCCTGGCAGTGGCAGCCATACCGGAAGCATTAAGTTCTATTGTGACCATTGTGCAGGCCATGGGAACACAGAAGATGGCGAAGGAGCATGCGATTATCAAAGAGCTGAAGGCCGTGGAAAGTCTGGGGTGTGTATCGGTCATCTGTTCGGATAAGACGGGAACACTGACCCAGAATAAAATGACGGTACAGAATATTTATATCGACGGCAATGTGATTGGACCAGAGAAACTGGATTTAAAAAATCAATTGCATCGGTATTTGCTTTATGATGCGATTCTTACCAATGATTCGACCATTGTTGATGGTAAAGGTATCGGGGACCCGACGGAATATTCCCTGGTGGAAATGGTCCGGAAAATTGATTTGCCGGACAGGGCCATTCGGGATATGATGCCGCGTCTCGAGGAGATTCCTTTTGATTCGGACCGGAAGCTGATGACAACAAAGTACCGGCTTCATGGGGTGCCGACGCTGCTGACCAAGGGCGCTTTGGATGTGCTACTGGACCGGACAACACGGATTCGGACCTCGGAGGGAATCCGGGAGATGACAGAGGCGGACCAGGAGGCAATATTGAACCAGAATCTGAATTTTTCAGAAAATGGCCTTCGTGTCCTGGCATTTGCTTATCGGGAAGCAGAAGAGAATGAAAATCTTTCTCTGGACTCTGAAGACAACTATATTTTTCTTGGATTGATTTCGATGATTGACCCGCCGCGGGAAGAATCGGCAGCAGCCGTTGCCGATGCAAAGCGGGCAGGTATCCGGCCGATTATGATCACGGGAGATCATAAGATTACGGCGACGGCCATTGCACGGCAGATCGGCATTTTTGAAGACGGTGATATGGCGGTGACCGGACCGGAACTGGATGCCATGTCGGATGAAGAACTGGATGAGAAGATTGCCAGGATATCGGTCTATGCCCGGGTATCTCCGGAAAATAAAATACGGATTGTAGATGCATGGCA
This sequence comes from uncultured Lachnospiraceae bacterium, assembly GCA_902471845.1. Taxonomy (GTDB): domain Bacteria; phylum Bacillota; class Clostridia; order Lachnospirales; family Lachnospiraceae; genus Frisingicoccus. The sequence goes on from CABRLU010000059.1 coordinate 12,343, forward strand.
GCGCCGGGGGCATGTGGTTTCTATGACAGGAGACGGTGTGAATGATGCTCCGGCATTAAAGAAAGCGGATATCGGTGTAGCTATGGGAATCACAGGGACAGAAGTATCCAAGGATGCGGCATCTATGATTCTGACGGATGATAATTTTGCAACGATTATCAAAGCGGTGGCCAACGGACGGAATGTCTACCGAAATATAAAAAATGCCATTCAGTTTTTACTTTCAGGAAATATGGCCGGAATTTTGAGTGTGTTGTATACTTCCGTCATGGCCCTTCCAGTGCCGTTTGCTCCCGTACATTTGCTCTTTATCAACCTTTTGACCGATTCCCTTCCGGCCATTGCCATTGGTATGGAACCGGCTGAGCGGGATTTGCTGTCGGAAAAGCCAAGAGACCCGAAAGAGGGGATTCTCACAAGGAAGTTTATGACGGATATACTTGTTCAGGGAGCTCTGATCGCAGCTGCAACGATGGCAGCGTTTTATATGGGATTGGGGCAGGGCGGTTCGGCGCTGGCAAGTACGATGGCCTTTGCAACA
>CABRLU010000060.1 GCA_902471845.1 uncultured Lachnospiraceae bacterium
GGTGTGCTCCATTACGGCGAGCAGTATTGTAACCACTTTATTGCCTTTAAGTTGCTAGCAATTATCCGGCATAAGGTATTTGCGGCTCTTCGAAAGCTGTGCCCGGCCAAACTCGAAGGCAGAGATAAAGGAAATTTGATTTCGATTATTACCTCCGATATTGAACTTCTGGAAGTTTTTTATGCCCATACGATTTCGCCGATTGCCATTGCAGTGGTAACCTCTGTTATTATGGTACTTTTTATTGGGCATTGTTCTCCGGTGGCCGGTGTGGTAGCGCTGGTTGGATATATTGTTGTCGGCGCAGTGATTCCATTACTCATTGGCAAAAAGGGCGCCGCATCCGGTATGGAATTTCGCAGTGCGTTTGGAGATCTGAACAGTTTCATTCTGGATTCGCTTCGCGGGCTGGATGAAACGATTCAGTATGGCGGCGGTAAAAAGCGGATGCAGGCCATGGATGAACGTTCAAAAGAACTTGGAGAAATGCAGAAGGAGCTGAATCGTCTGGAAGCTTCGCAGCGTTCTGTGACGAATATGGTGATTTTGCTCTTTTCCTTTGGAATGCTCTTTTTAATGCTGCACTATTATGTCAATGGCGCTATTGGTTTTGAGCATATGCTGATTGCTGTTATTGCCATGATGGGTTCCTTTGGACCGACGGTGGCTCTTTCTAATCTTTCCAACAATCTGAACCAGACGCTGGCCAGCGGTGAGCGTGTTTTGAGTCTTCTGGAAGAAAATCCTCAGGTGGAAGAAGTGGAAGGCCGGGAAGCGGTGGAATTTACCGGAGCTTCGGCCTCCCATGTGGATTTCTCCTATGGCGAAGAACAGATATTAAAGGATTATTCCATGGATATTCCAAAGGGAAAAGTTATCGGTATTCATGGGGCCAGCGGCTCTGGTAAGTCAACCTTCCTGAAGCTTCTCATGCGCTTCTGGGACCGGCAGAAGGGAGATATTTTCATTTCCGGACGGGATGTTCGGGAAATTAATACGTCCAATCTCAGAGATATGGAATCCTATGTTACTCAGGAAACCTATCTGTTCCATGATTCTATTGCAAATAATATTGGCGTGGGAAAACCGGGAGCTTCCCGGGAAGAAATCATCGAAGCGGCTAAAAAGGCATCGATTCATGATTTTATTCAGACACTTCCAAAGGGATATGATACGGAAGTCGGCGAGTTGGGCGATACACTTTCCGGTGGTGAGCGTCAGAGAATCGGTATTGCCAGGGCTTTTCTTCACGATGCGCCGCTTATCCTTCTGGATGAACCGACCAGTAATCTGGATGCGTTAAACGAAGGGATTGTCCTTAAATCTCTCAGAGAATCCTGTCATGAAAAGACCGTCGTTCTTGTATCTCACAGACAGTCGACCATGAATCTGGCGGACGTCATCTATGAGATGGATAATGGCAGAATTTCATAAAAATTGCAATTTCAAAAAGACAGATTACAGACTTTAATGTAATTTGTCTTTTTTTATGGTATAATGGGAACAACTGCAAAGGAGGCGAAAGAGATGGAGTGGCAGATTAGTCGGGGGAACCCCTGGCCATATGGTGTTACCGTATGGGATGAATTAGAAAATGGCCGAATAAAGATGAATTTGACCTTTGAGCTGCCGGAAAAGAGACAGAACCGGGGAAATCCGGGAAAGGTCTGTCCGAGGGAAAATCATATTGTAGTGAGAGTGTATGATTTAGTGAAACATACTTCATCGGAACTGCCGATAGACAAAAGTTGGCATTTTGGTCAGGCATACGCTGTTGCGTTGGAATTTTTGGTATCTGAATCAGAGACGGACAGTATTGAAATAGAGAATTATGGCTATCAGCTGATATGGAATGATAAGGTGATTTCCATGCCCTATGCGAAAGCTGTACGATGGGTTGACGGGGAAAAGGTCTACCTGTTTGGGGAAAGGATGTTTGAGTGGGGAGAGGATATTTCTCCGGGGCTGGATTTTGATGAGATTATTTTATACAAGCTGCATGTTCGGGGATTCACAAAACATGTATCTTCCGGCGTGAAGCATCGGGGAACCTTTGAAGGAGTGAGAGAGAAGATTCCTTATCTTAAAACTTTGGGTATTAATGCGGTGGAACTGATGCCGGTATATGATTTTGAGGTGGAGAATCCGGAGGATGCTGTAAAAAACAAACGGAAGAATTATTGGGGATATGGTCCGGCGCACTTTATGGCTGTGAAGCCGGAGTATGCTGCCGAACCGAAAAATGCCGGAGATAGTTTGAAAGAACTGGTCAGAACTTTGCACCGGGAAGGTATGGAAGTCTATATGGAGCTGCTTTTTACCGGAAATGAAACCGCAGATTTTGAGATGGCCTGCCTGCGGCGGTGGGTTCTGGATTATCATATCGACGGTTTTCATTTGAACCAGACGACAACACAGCTTCGGGAAGTTTTATCGGACCCGGTGCTCGCAGAAACAAAAATTATGAGTGAAAACTTCGATGGTTCCTGCGACAGAAATGGAACCGGCCGTCGGCGGGCCGTGTATCACAATGGTTATCAGGACAGTATGCGGCGATTTCTACGGGGAGATGAAGGAACTGCGGGAGAGTTTATGAACCAGGTTTTAAACCGTTCCACAGAACAGGGAAATATTCAGTATATCACTAATAATAACGGATTTACGATGAAGGATTTAGTGAGCTATGACAGCCGTCATAATGAGGATAATGGCGAGAATAATCTGGATGGTTCGGCATGGAATTTCAGCTGGAATTGTGGTGCGGAAGGAGTCAGTCGGAAAAAGGATGTAATTCGTCTCAGACGGCAGCAGTTAAAAAATGCCTGGATTTTGAATATTTTCCAGCAGGGAACACCGTTAATTTATGCCGGAGATGAGTTTGGAAACAGTCAGAAGGGCAATAATAATGCCTGGTGTCAGGATAATGATATTTCCTGGCTGAATTGGAATTTAAAGAAAAAGAACGGATGGCTCTGGGAATTTGCTGTAAAAATGATAGAACTTCGTAAAACAGTAAAGATTCTTCATCCCGAAAAGCCCTTTGCCCGGACCGATACATCGGCCAATGGACTTCCGGATGTTTCCTTTCATGGAAAGGTTCCCTGGTTTGTATATGAATCCAGTTGGAATCGCTGTATCGGCTGTATGTATGCCGGCAATGGCGAGGCCTGGTATTTTGCTTATAATATGAATTGTACAAAGGAAATATTTTCATTGCCGGGGCTTCCGGGAAAAGGAATCTGGAAGGTGTTTTCGGATACGGCGGAGTCAAACCCGGAAGGTGAAATGATAGAAGACGGTCAGATTGTTTCAGAGGGGCATAGTATTGTCCTGCTTCGAGGAGAATATTTAAAAAATAACAGGTAAGTGCATAAATCAGGGCAGAGATTTCAGAAAGTCTCTGCCCTGGTTCTTTAATAGAAATGATGTTCCGAATAGTCATCTTTCGGCGGAAAATCCCCAATATAAGGTAAATCATGGGTATCATTGACAATCATGGTATCCGGGGTGTCGTCATAGTCGGTATAATCCTCGGTCATACGATTGACTCGCGGAAACCAGTGGTGGATTTTTTTACTGCCGTCATAAAAAGTCATAAGCTGCCTCCTTTGCTTCGGTATATTTATATTTTGAAGCAAAGGCGTTAAATTTATTCCGGGTATATGAGCCGGTCCGTGCCGATATTTTCCAGAACTTCTTTTAAAAATTTGTCGGCCAGATAATTGGCCATCGGAAGATTCATATCCCGGAAGTTTCCACAGTCTTCAGCGCAGGCTCCCGGCACATCGTCATTAAAATCTCTTATAAATGTAAACATTTCATTCATAAGGGGAATAATGTCTTTGGATTCATAATCACCGCTTAAAAGCAGATAGAATCCGGTCCGGCAGCCCATCGGTCCAAAATAAACGGTCTTTGGCCCATACTGAGGATGATTTCTTAAAAAAGTTGCGGCAAGATGTTCAATCGTGTGCATTTCCGCCGTATTCATGACCGGCTCATAATTTGGACGGGTCATTCGAATATCGAAGGTCGTCACGGTTTCTGTGCCGACCATGTCTTTTCGGGATACATAGACACCCGGAAGTAATCTTAAATGATTAATTGTAAAGCTGGTTATTTTTTCCATAAATGGTCTCCTTTATTATTTCTTAAATATATAGGGATATTATATAAGAGAATGAAAGAAAACGCAATTATTGTTGAATTTTAAGGGGCATAAGTGTAAAATGGAACGTGATGAAATGATAAGGAGTGGAGTCTGTACATGAAAAAGAATACGGTACGTTTTTACGTAACGATTACAATTGTAAAAATTGCAACAAAGATATTAAAGCTTTTGGGCAGAAATGCAACCCATCTGCCGGGATGGATGGCGAATAAGCTTTGTCCGGATTTTCTTGGTCATCTGGAAAAACCGGAACGTCTTGTATATATCACCGGAACCAATGGTAAGACCACCGTGTCGAATCTGACGGCGGAGGTATTGAAAGATAACGGATATGATTATATTAACAATGCTTCGGGAAGTAATGTCAGCGAGGGCGTTGTTTCCGCTCTGCTTTCCAAGAGCAGTTTTTTTGGAAAATCCAGATGTAAGCTGGCGGTTCTGGAAGTAGATGAACGGTATTCTCCGTTAATTTATCCATATATGCCGCCGGACTATTTGCTCTGTACGAATCTTTTCAGAGATTCTTATAAACGGAATGCCCATACGGAATTTATTTCCGGCGTGCTGAACAGCCAGATTCCAAAACACACCAAACTTATTTTGAATGGTGAAGATTTAATCAGCAATCATCTGGCGATGGGGAATGAACGCCGTTATTTCGGGATTCACTGTCCTGATGAACATAGCAGCTCAGATAATATTATTAAAGATATTGTGGCCTGCCCGAATTGCGGGGCTTTGCTGAAATACGATTATATCCGATATAATCATATCGGACGGGCTCACTGTCCGAATTGTGATTTTGGCTCACCGGAGATGGATTATTCGGTGGAAAAGATTGATTATGAAAATCAAAGATGTCTTATAAAACTTCCGTGCGGCACCTGTGATTTTAAACTGATTGGCAGCAATGTTACGGATATTTACAATATGACCGCGGCTATTGCCCTGTTGTCAGAGCTTGGCTTGGAAGTTTCACAGATTCAGAAGTCTTTTGAAAAAATTAAAGTTGTGGAATCCAGATATTATTCGGAAAAAGTTCATGGAAAAGAACTGGTCATCAGTCTTGCAAAGGGACAGAATCCGATTGCCTGCTCGCGAATCTGTGATTTTATCCGTCATGAAACCGGCACGAAGGCCGTCGTTTGTATGATGGACGACTGTTATGATGCGAAGGAGTCCAGCGAGAATATTGCCTGGATATTTGATATTGATTTTGAGTTTTTGAATGATGCGTCGGTGAAACAGATTGTGCTTACCGGCGTTCGAAATGCGGACTATCATCTGCGGCTGCTGATGGCGGGAATACCGGAGGAAAAGATTGTTCTCTGCGAGAAAGAAGAAGATGCAGCATCCTATGTGGATTATGCCGCTGTAGATAAAATATATATTCTGCACGATATCTATTCGGTACAGTATGAGAATGCAAAAAAAGTGTATCAGGATTTGAAAAATAGATTAGAAGAAAGGGGAGAGGAAGCATAATGAAAATCGAAGTTCTTTTTCCGGAGTATTGTAATCTGTTTGCGGACTCTTCAAACATGAAATATTTGAAACAGTGTCTGCCGGAGGCCGAGTTTATCTATACGGACTATATGTCCGAACCGGTCTTTGCCAGTGAATCCGTAGATTTAATCTATATGGGAGCGATGACCGAACGGGTTCAGGGAATGGTCATAAAAAAATTACTGCCTTACAGAGAGCGCATCGTGGAACTGATAAAAAAGGATACGCCATTCCTCATTACGAGCAATGCATTGGAAGTCTTTGGCCGATGGATTGAAAATGAAGACGGCACAAAAGTGAAAGCACTGGGCATTTTTGATTTTTATGCGAAACGGAATATGATGCACCGTTTTAACGGACTGGTCCGCGGACATTTTGGCGATATGCCGATTCTCGGGTTTAAAACTCAGTTTTCGATGGCTTACAGCGATCATTTTAAGTACAGCTTTATTCAGATAGACAAAGGGGTAGGGATGAACCCGTCGGTGGAAGTGGAAGGTATTCATTTACATCAGTTTTACGGCACCTACCTTGTAGGTCCGTTCCTTGTACTTAACCCGTTATTTACAAAGCATCTCATGAAGGTGATGGGCGTTGAGAATCCAAAGCTGGCTTATGAACCGGTAATCATGGAGGCTTATGAGCGGCGTATGAAGGAATTTATGGACCCGAAAGTAAAATTTTAGAAAATTCGTAAAGATAAGAATGGAGCCTGCGGCATGAAAAAAAACACATCAGGATTTAAAAATTCTATATTGAAATTGATAAAAGGCGGGAAACCTGCAGAGGAAAACTTTGAACATATTCAAAGGCCGGAAAAGCTGGTGTATATTACCGGGACCAAAGGTAAAACGACGGTCTTAAAACTTGTCGGACATGTCCTCAGAGAAAATGGCTATGATTTTATGTGGAATATATCCGGAGAGAGTGAGACGGAGAGTCCGGCATCGGTTCTGCGTGCCGGAAAAAGTGTTTCCGGCCAGTCGGGATGCGATCTTGCACTGATGGAAGTGGACGAGAGAGAAATTCTTCACATCTGTTCAAAGATAGCGCCGGATATTCTGGTATATACCAGTGCCTACAGCAATTACTGGGACCAGAAGGGAAGTTTTGAGGGCGTCGAAAAAGGTGTGGATATGTCTGCTTTTGAAAATATAAAGATGATTTCAAATGGAGACGAGGATAAAGTTGTGTCAGTAGATACGGTGAAGATGACACTGGTTCTTCAGATGGCAGAAAAAATGGAAATTTACCGGCTTCTCGGACGCACAAAGGCAGATTTAGATAACGAGGTGCTGGCGATTGAACTGCTGTATCAGTTGGGATTGACTTATGAGCAGATTTCCATAGCCCTTGACTCTGCGGAACCTTTTACAATCTGCCGTCATATGGATGTCGTCGGCAGCAAAAAAATATTTATGTGTCGGGGAGAAGAGCAGAGTCCGGCTGTCTGTGCCCATGTACTCGAATGGATTGGAAAACAGAGTGACGATTGTGCGGTCGTTCTTATGGATTATAAGCAGCAGGAACAGGTGCGCGCATCAGAAAATACAGCATGGCTTTATGAAGTGGATTATACGCCGTTAAAGCGGACGGGTATCCGACAGGTTTTGACGGCCGGAAATCGGTGTTATGATTATTGGGTCCGGCTTCTTTTGGCTGGAATCCATGAGGAACGGGTGACTTGTGCGCTTCGGCCGGAGGACGTGGTGAAATTGGTGGATATTGATGAAGTGGAGAATATTTATATGATATTTACCCAGGGAACGCGGGCAAAGGCGGAGGAGATTAAGGAACACTTACTGCAGCGTATAAAGAAAGAGGAGGGAATAAAATGAAAATCGAAATTTTATTTCCCGAATATGGGAATCTCTTTGGTGATCTCGGCAATATGATGTATTTAAGGGCATGTCTGCCGGATGGGGAATTTATTGAGACATCCATAGACAGTGAGCCGGCTTTTGTTACGGAAGACGTCAATCTTATTTATATGGGACCGATGACCGGACAAAATCAGGAAGTTGTGATTCAAAAACTTCTGCCGTATAAAGAACGGATTGAAGAATTGATTCGTGGGAAGAAGTGCTTTCTTTTTACAGGCAATGCAATGGAGGTATTCTTCCGGGAAATCATTGACAGAGAACGGAGAATCTCCGGGTTAAATATTTTTGATTTTTCTGCGGTTCGGGTGTCGGATAACTATTATACCGGAAATTACTATGGTGAATTTAACCAGAGAAAGGTCGTTGGGTGTAAGATTCAGTCATCGATGGCCTATGGGGCAAATGAACATTGTTATTTTGCCAAAGGTATTCGAGGAACAGGGATTAATCGTTCCACAGGCTATGAAGGTGTCCGGCGTCAGAATTTTATCGGCACCTATCTGGTAGGGCCATTATTGGTCATGAATCCCTATTTTACCCAGTATCTGATGTATCATATGGGAGTTGAAAAGCCAAAGCTGGCTTATGAGGAGGCTATGAAAGAGGCTTATCATCAGAGATTGACAGAGTTTGAAAATAGAAGGACGGTTATGGAGTAGTAGGAGGAATAGCATGGACAAATACAGAGCTTATGTGGGGTCTTATACCCGCGGGGAGAGCAAAGGTATCTATATGTATGATTTTAGTGAGGATGAGCCGGTTTTCAAAGAGCAGGGAATTGAGGAAATCACAAATCCATCCTTTTTGACCCTTTCAGCCGATGGAGAATATTTATATTCAAATTGTGACGAAGGTGTGGCATCCTTTAAGGTTTTGCCGGATGGCCGTCTGGAATATTTGAATCGACATTCGGTTCAGGGACTGCGCCCGTGTTATCTGCAGGTGGATTCGGCGAACGAATATCTGGTAAGTGCGGGATATTATGACGGAAAGCTGACGATTTCCCGGATTAATCCGGACGGCACTGTCGGTGAGGTGACGGACGAGGTTTTCATGAAAAGTCCCGGAAGTATCATTTCAAGAAATAATCGCTGTCATGTGAACTGTGCTTTGTTTACGCCGGATGAGAAGCATATTCTTGCGGTGGATCTGGGAATGGACCAGATTAAAGTTTATGAATTTGACCGGATTCAGGGAAAGATTGCTTTAAAAGACATTATTCGGTGTGAGATAGATTCCGGACCGAAGCATATCATATTTTCCAATGATAAGAAGTATATCTACCTGACCCATGAAAATGCAAACATGGTAACCGAATATGCCTATTCCATGGGCAGAAAAGGGCCTGTATTTGAAAAATTGGATCAGCAGTCCACACTGCCTCCGAAATTTACAGAGGATAATTGTGCGGTAACATTAAAAATTACGGATGATGACAAATATCTTTTTGTGACCAATTCAGGGGATAACAGTGTGGCAATTTATAAGATCGGCCAGGAAAAGAAGATGGAGAAGCTCTGTGTTCTTCCGGTGAGCGGTATTTATCCAAGAGATATCTATCTTTTCCCGGATAATAAGCATTTTGCTTCGATTAACCAGGAATCGGATTCCATTACGGTTTTTGGCGTTAATTACGAAAAAGGCTATATTTATATGAAAGGCAAACCAATCCATGTGCCTTGCCCGACCTGTATTGCGGTGAAAAAGTTGAAATAACCGTACATCAGCAGGTTTGAGCGGATATTTGAGGATGCTGAGGAATGAGGAAATCTTATTTTGAGGCATCCTTTTTTAATTTCATATCCAATGAATATGCAAATATGATGCATAAAAGATGTAAAATTGTCAGAAAGGAGGGCGAAAGCAGTGAATCGGATTTTAATTGTTGAAGATGAAAAACCTATTTTGGAACTGATTCGAATGAATCTTGTAGACGCCGGTTATGATTGTGTCTGTGCAGATGACGGTGCTCAGGCGGCGGATATATTGGAGCGGGAAAGTTTTGACTTAATATTATTGGATATCATGTTGCCGAAGATCAATGGTTATGAACTGATGGAATACATACGGCCGATGAATATTCCTGTGATTTTCCTTACGGCCAAATCGGAAGTGATGGATCGGGTGCGGGGGCTGAAACTTGGCGCTGAGGATTATATTATAAAACCCTTCGAAATCATCGAGCTGCTGGCCCGGATTGAGACTGTGCTGCGGCGTTATAATAAAACGGCCCGCGAGTTGTCGGTTTATGATGTGACTGTGGATACTTTCTCCCGTGTGGTTAAAAAGGCCGGGAAGCCGGTCAGTCTGACAGCGAAGGAATATGATATTTTACTGTTATTTTTGAGAAACAAAAATATCGCCCTGTTTCGCGACAGGATTTATGAGAGTGTCTGGGGAGAAATGTACATGGGAGAAAGCCGGACGGTAGATCTGCATGTTCAGAGGATGCGGAAAAAACTTGGATTGGAGACCAAAATCGTTCCGGTTTATAAGATTGGATACCGCCTGGAGGTGGACGAGTGAAATTTTTTTGGAAATTATTTTTCAGCATTATTCTCGTGACAGAGTTTTTTGTGGGAATCAGCGGATATGTACTGATTTATTCCAGTTTTAAAAATGCCATAGAGCGGGAGATCAAGACGGCTTATCAGGAAAATGATATGCTTTATTTTTCGTTGAATCAGAGAATCACCTGGTCGGTTGAAATGTCCAATATGACGTTTAAGTGGGGTATCCTCGAGGAGGAAATGGATTACAAAGAATTATTGACGGAAGCGATGAGTATTCAGACGACGGATGGCGTCATTTCTTTTTCTTTCAGCGATGTGGAAGGTGAAGTGATCTGTGGAAGCAGGAAGAAGGGATTTGACGATGGACTGGTGAAAAAACTGGGAACTCAGGAACGGGGATATGAAATTCGAAAAATCGACGACGGTTACATGATTCATTGTGCCCGTTATGTGAAGCTTTTAAATGAAGATTATTTTATAGAAAATTTTAGGGATATCACGGAGGTCTTCGAAAATCAGGCCGGATATACCCGGACTTTTTCTATTATTATGGGGCTGTTGTTTCTGGTGGGCGGTGTGGTCATTTTTATTATTTCTTACTGGCTGGTACGACCGATTCGTCTGCTGTCTCAGGCTACCAGACGTCTGGCAGAAGGAGACGATATGAAACCGGTTCGGGTGAACAGCCGGGATGAAATCGGTCAACTGGCGGAGGATTTTAATCGGATGGCCGACCGGTTGTCAGAAAATATGGAAGCACTGAAGGATTATGCAAGGCGTCAGGAGATGTTCGTGGGAAATTTTGACCATGAGCTGAAAACACCGTTGACTTCCATTATCGGTTATGCGGACATGCTTCGTTCGAAGCGGATGTCAGAGGAACAGACCGTTCTTTTGGCAGACCAGATCGTCCAGGAAGGAAAACGCCTGCAGGTCATGTCTGAAAAATTAATGCAGCTTACTGTGTTAAAGAGGCAGGATTTTAAACTGCGGACAGTTTCGGCGAAATGTTTTCTGACTTCGGTTTATGATACAGTCTTTCCGGCGATGCAGGCCGACGGTATAAGGTTTATTGGTGAAATTCAGGATGGAAAGCTTTATATTGAGCCGGATTTGATGAAGACTGTCTGTATCAATTTACTGGATAATGCCAGAAAAGCCATTGATGGAAAAAACGGACAGGTTGTTTTGAGCGGAAAAAATGTAAAAGGCGGCTATGAGATTTCAGTAAGTGATAATGGCTGCGGAATTCCGGAAGAGGAACTTTCAAAAATTACAGAGGCCTTCTATATGGTAGACAAGGCCCGTTCCAGGGGTCGGGGCGGCGCAGGGCTTGGGCTTGCGGTCTGTACGGCAGTAATGGAGATTCACCGGGGGAAAATAAGCTTTGAAAGTACCCGGGGTGTGGGCACCTGTGTACAGGTATATTTGGCGGAGGTGGACAGAAATGACACGGATCAGAGGTAAAGGCCCGGTTTTTATGGCAATCTTTATTTTGTGCCTGCTGGTGGCTATGCCCTCCCTTTTTGCAGGAATTAAGGAGAAAACCATATTAAATCAGGTTGTTATAGAAAAAATTCCCGAAAATGTGCTGGTGGATCATGCATCAAAAGATTTATCTGTCACCGACAAAATGGAATTGATTGCCAAAGGGCGGGATGGTGATTCTGGCGTGGCGATAGTGAGCGGTGGAATCTCAGATATAGAGAATGATAATGTTCTTGGTGAGCGGGCCTGTCAGGAATTAGAGAAACTTATGAATAAACATGCTATTTTGCCGTTTGATACATCGGATTGTCAGCTTATCAGCGGCATTCCTATGAATTACGTGGATTTAAATGATATGAGCCAGTCCGTGACGATTATGCTGCTTCATTTGGAGTTTCCATCAATGTCCGTGGATATATTGATGGATATGGAAACATCGCAGATATACGAGTATAATCTTTACTGGGATTCCTACAGCGTGACAGATGATATAGACCTGGTGGAAATGGATGAGATGATTGAAAATTTCAGGGAATATATCGGATTATCGCAGGAAGAATTTGGCTTTTTTTATAATTGTTCGGAGGTGCCTGTGTTTATAGGTTTAAATCCGTTGTAAAATGATGCAACTTTGACGGCATTTTGCGGCAGCTTTTACGTCTTCTTATTTTACACTGTCTTCATCAAAGGAAAGACGGTGAGAAAATGAGAGAACATACGATGTATAAAAAGAGACGGAGAAGGAGTTCTCTGAAGTATTTTGTCTGCGGAATGGTCATGGCAGGAGCGGCCGTACTGGCGGTGA
>CABRLU010000061.1 GCA_902471845.1 uncultured Lachnospiraceae bacterium
AAGGAAAATCTTCGATGGGGAAATGCCGAGGCCACCGATGAGGAATTGATCCACGCCTGTCAACTGGCCCAGGCCGATGACTTTATCCGGACCTTTCCGGATGGCTATGACACATATATTGAGCAGGGCGGAAGCAATGTTTCCGGGGGCCAGAAGCAGCGTCTCTGTATCGCCCGGGCTCTGCTTAAAAAACCAAAAATACTTATTATGGATGACTCCACCAGTGCAGTGGACACTAAGACCGATGCATTGATTCAGCGGGCCTTCCTGACTGAAATCCCGGAGACAACAAAAATCATCATCGCACAGCGCATCTCTTCCGTGGAACACGCCGACAAAATCATTGTCATGGATGACGGAGAGATCAACGCCATTGGAAACCATGAAGAGCTGCTGGCATCCAACCCGATTTATCAGGAAGTTTACGCATCACAGGTGAAAGGAGGAAATGACCATGAATAAACGACCAAAAGTATCTTCAAACACAGTAAAGCGTCTGCTCTCCTACATTTTTCATTATAAGCTGCGTTTTTTCTTTGTCCTCGTGTGTATATTGGTCAGTGCTCTGACCAGCGTCGCCTCATCCTTATATCTGCAGACCCTGATCGACAGCTATATTACACCATTGCTTTTAGAGGCAAATCCGGTATTCGACGCGCTTTTAAAATCCATCATCACCATGGCCTGTATTTATGTCGTCGGGGTTATATGTACGTTTCTCTACAACCGAATCATGGTATCGATTGCCCAGGGCGTTTTAAAAGAAATCCGTGACACCATGTTTTCCCATATGCAGACACTGCCGATTCGGTATTTCGATACCCACACCCACGGGGATATCATGAGCCACTATACCAACGATACGGATACACTGCGGCAGATGATCTCTCAGAGTATTCCTCAGATGTTTTCATCTCTGATTACTGTTATTTCCGTCTTCTGTGCCATGTTGTCCGTCAATGTATGGCTGACTCTGGTCATCGTTATCTGCATTACTTTTATTTTGAATATCACTAAGTTTGTAGCGGGCCGAAGCAGCACCTATTTCATCCGCCAACAGGCTTCTATCGGCGATGTCAATGGTTATATCGAAGAAATGATCAATGGTCAGAAGGTCATCAAGGTTTTCTGTCATGAAGAAGCCGCAGAAAATATCTTTGACGAAAAGAATGCCAACCTCTGCGAGGATGCGACAGCGGCCAATATGTTTGCCAACGTCCTCATGCCGATCATGAACAACCTCGGACATCTCCAGTATGTCCTCGTCGCTATCATCGGCGGTGCCCTGGCTCTGAACGGCGTCAGCGGTCTGACATTGGGGGCCATCGCTTCTTTCCTTCAGCTGACCAAATCCTTTAACGGACCGATCAGCCAGATTTCTCAGCAGTTAAATGCAGTTATTATGGCTCTGGCCGGCGCGGAACGTATTTTCAAATTAATGGATGAAGTTTCCGAAGAAGATGACGGTGAAGTCACACTTGTCAATGTCCGCTATAAAAATGGTGAATTGGAAGAGGTTGAACACCGGACCGAACTTTGGGCATGGAAAGTACCAAATAGTGACGGCACCTTCCGCTATGAAGAATTGAAAGGTGAAGTCCGTTTCTATGATGTGGACTTTGGATATACGGAAGAAAAAATTGTTCTCCACAATATCACCCTTTATGCAGAACCCGGACAGAAAGTAGCTTTTGTCGGCGCCACCGGTGCCGGTAAAACAACGATCACCAACTTGATCAATCGATTCTACGATATTGCCGACGGTAAAATCCGTTACGACGGCATCAATATTAATAAGATTAAAAAAGCGGATCTTCGCCGTTCCCTCGGTATTGTTTTACAGGACGTCAACCTCTTTACAGGAACCGTCATGGAAAATATCCGTTACGGCAATCTTGAAGCCACCGATGAAGAATGTATCGCAGCCGCCAAACTGGCCAATGCGGACAGCTTTATCCGCCGACTCCCTCAAGGATATGACACCGTCCTCTCCGGTGATGGCTCCGGTCTTTCCCAGGGACAGCGACAGTTGATCTCCATCGCCCGGGCGGCCGTGGCTGACCCACCGGTCATGATTCTCGATGAGGCCACCTCCTCCATCGATACCCGTACCGAAGCCATTGTACAGAAGGGTATGGACCGGCTCATGCTTGGCCGTACCGTATTCGTCATCGCTCACCGGCTCTCCACGGTCCAGAACTCGGATGTTATTATGGTTCTGGAACAGGGCAACATTATTGAGCGCGGACCGCACGATGACCTGATTGCCCAGAAAGGCAAATACTATCAGCTCTATACGGGAGCCTTTGAATTAGAATAATATTCTGTCCCCAGTTCACAATTTCTGCAGGACACATAAGCAAACAAAAAAATTCTTCTCCATGGGAACCATTCGCCAGGTTCCTCAGGAGAAGAATTTTTTATATTTGATACAAAGTTACCATCAATGGCATGGTCAGGATACAAAACAAAGTGGTAACCACATTAATGGCACTGGCGTAATCCGAATCCTTACCATATACCTGAGCCATCTGTGTGACCGTGGACGCCGAAGGGGTTGTCATTGCCAAAAGGGTTATCATAAGAATCGTCACGCCCTCCGGAACCAGCCCGGTAATACCGCTGAATTTTAAAAAGGCCACGCCGATCAGAGGATAGATCACAAGGCGCAGTGCACCGATAAACCACAGCCGCCGGTAAGACAGAAGCTTTTTTAAATCCATGCTGCCAATAATCATTCCTGTAACGATCATAGCCGATGGTCCGATCATTGCTCCCACCGAATCCATCGCATCCAGCACCGGCGACGGAAGGATAAAGCCCAGAATAAAGCAGACAACTCCGGCAAAAACCGCCAAAATGTTAATATTCATAAAAACTCTTCGAAAATCAACGTTCTTTTCTCCGCAGAGCATCATCCGTCCGTGGCTCCACAGCAAGATTGTCTGGACAGATAAATACCCTGTGGAATAGATAACCCATTCTTTACCGAAAATCGCCGTAACAATGGGAATAATCAGATTCCCCGAATTCGAATAAATCATCGATGTTTTTTCGACCACATCCAGCCCCATCGGCTTTTCCAGAATCTTTGTCAGCAAAATCATCAGGATATGTAAAATAAAAGCCGCGCCTGCTGCCAGCATAAGCCCTTTTAATATCTGCGGCGTATACTTCATCTGAAAGGCCGAAAATATGGCGCAGGGCGTGATAAGATATAAAGATATAATGGAAATACTTTTACTGTCCTCCACTCGTATCACTTTCGTTCTTACCAAAATGGCACCCATAGCCATCATCATAAACAACGATAAGATCTTTTTTGCCAGTATAAAACCGATCAACGCTATTCCTCCGCCGTCTCATTTCCGCTCCGGCGCACTACCGGTGCATATTCATAAGGCTCAAGAAAACGCCGTTCATACTCTTCTCTCAACTCTTTCCGGAATTTCGGATGGGCAATCTTAATCAACGCCCGGGCTCTTTCCTTCAAAGTCTTTCCTTTAAGAAGAGCAATGCCATACTCGGTAATGACGTAATGGACATCATTCCGGGACGTGGTCACTGCCGCTCCCTGATCTAAGAACGGTACAATCCGGCTGACCGTTCCGCCCTTAGCTGTGGAAAGCATGGCAATAATACTCCGTCCGCCATTGCTCATAGCCGCGCCGCGCACAAAGTCTACCTGGCCGCCGACGCCGCTGAACTGTCTCAGTCCAATACTCTCACTGGCTACCTGCCCCATCAAATCGACCTGAATACAACTGTTGATAGAAACAACATTGTCATTTTTTGCAATAATTACCGGGTCATTGACATAATCTACCGGGTTCATGGAAATTTCCGGATTATCATCAATAAAATCATACAAACGCCGGGTACCCATGACGAAAGTAATCACGCTCCGTCCCGGCTCCACTTTTTTTCGCTTATTATTAATAATGCCTGCCAGCATCAAATCCACAATACCATCGGAAGCCATCTCTGTATGAAGCCCCAAATCCTTTCTGTCCCACAAAAACGGAAGAACAGATTCGGGAATAGAACCAATACCAAGCTGGAGGCAATCGCCGTCTTTAATGAGAGTCGAACAGTATTTACCAATCTTCTGTTCTAAAATACTTACTTTCGCCGGCTGCTGCTCCAGAATCGGTTGGGAATGCTCCACAATAAAATCGATATCACGAACATGAATCAAATTACCACCGAAGGTTCTCGGCATAAATTCATTGACCTGAGCGATAACAATTTTAGCACTGTCTGCCACCGGTTTCGTGTAATCGCTGGATGTTCCGAAAGAACAGAATCCATGTTTATCCGGAAGACTTACCATGACAAGAGCTACGTCCACCGGCAGTTCCGTACGGAAAAACTTTGGAATTTCATGGAAAAACCCCGGACTGTAATTGGCATAACCCTGGGCCACCGCTTCCCGCGTTCCTGCTCCAAGGAAAAAACCGTTAAAAACAAAATGTCCCTTCATCTCAGGCCGTGTATACTTACCTTCACCCAAAGAAACGAGATGACAGATTTCAACATTTTCATACATCTCATAGTTATCTACCAATGTATCAATCAAATATGTAGGCTCACCTGCCGCATGTCCGGTCACCACCCGGTCGCCGCTTTTAATATAACCAATAGCCTCTTTTGCAGATACAACTTTCGAATTATAAATATCTTTCCAATCTTGAATATTCATACACTTTACCCCCTCCTATTTATTATTATATTTCACCCCAAAAACAAACACAAGCAGAAACTGTCCGGATTCCACAATATCGAAAAAAAATACAGCCAAACAATCGAATTGTCTGACTGTATTACAGTCGATAAGCTATCAGCGGCCGGCGGCCTTCTGCCGCAGCCTGGACAGGTTATCCAAAGCTTTATTAAGGGTTTCATCCTGCTTTGCGAAATGAAACCGTATCAGATGATTCACATCCTCCCTGAAAAAACTGGACCCGGGTACGGCGCCGACGCCAACCTCTCTGGCCAGCCATTCGCAAAATTCTACATCATCCTTCACCCCAAACTCGGACACATCCATTAAAACATAATAAGCCCCCTGGGGTTCGGTGAAAGTAAATCCCAGATTTTTAAGACCTCCTACAAAAAGATTTTTCATATGGGTATAGTGGTCCTGAAGCTCTTTATAATAATCATCGCCAAAATTTAAGCCTGCGACGGCTGCCTCCATCAAAGGTGCCGCCGCCCCAACTGTCAGGAAATCATGCACCTTTTTCACTCTGTCCGTAATCTCCGGCGGAGCTATGACATACCCCAAACGCCAGCCGGTAATTGAATAAGTTTTGGAAAGGGAATTGCAGACAATGGTCCGCTCCCGCATTCCCGGCAACGCAGACAGATAAATATGCCGGTTCGGTTCATAAATGATATGTTCATAAACCTCATCCGTAATCACATAAGCATCATATTTTTTAGCCAGGTCTGCGATGATTTCCAATTCATGCCGGGTGAACACTTTGCCGCAGGGATTGGATGGATTGCATAAAATCATTATCCGCGCCCCCTGTCTGAAAGCCGCCTCCAGCACATCCGCATCAAAAGTAAATTCCGGCGGCGTCAAAGGAACATATACAGGTTCCGCTCCGGAAAGAATGGTATCCGCTCCATAATTTTCATAGAAAGGAGAAAAAATGACTACTTTATCCCCCGGATTCGCCACCGCCATCATCGCCGCCATCATTGCTTCCGTGCTGCCGCAGGTGACGACAATCTCTCGGTCCGGGTCTGTCTGCATACCTGAAAAATGGGCGATTTTCCTTGCCAAAGCTTCCCGAAAATTCTGTGCGCCCCAGGTCAGAGCATACTGGTGAGGTCCCTGACCGGCCACTTCCGCCAGCCGGTCTGTGATTACCTTCGGCGGTTCAAAATCAGGGAAGCCCTGGGATAAATTCACCGCACCATATTTATTTGAAATCCGGGTCATTCGTCGAATGACCGAATCTGTAAAATTTGCTGTCCGTTTACTCAATGTTTTCATACTTCAATGCCAACCTTTTATGCCAAATAGGATTTGTGATTATTTAAAATACCCTTTTCATCCAGGGAAAACTTAATCTGCCGCATCGTTTTCAATACCAAATCTGAAGTTTCTTCAAGGAAATAAGGCCGTTTACTCAGACCAATACCATGTTCTCCGGAAGTCAGGCCGCCGAGAACGTAGGCATGATGGTACAGCGCCACCATATTTTCGTGAAGTTCCCTTTGCCAGGTCTCGTCATCTCTGTCACCCCGAACAACGCACAGATGGACGTTGCCGTCTCCTGCATGCCCAAAACGGATGAGCTGCATACCGCTCTTCTTTTCCTGCTCGCCGACGAACTGGATAAAGGCGTCTACCTTGCTGATCGGAACGACCAGGTCCACCGGTTCCTGTTCAGATACGGCTTCCACCGCTTTTACAAGAGAGCCTCGCATTTTCCATATCCGCGCGGATTCCTCCGGATCATCCAGGACAATGAATGCCATCGCACCGTTTTCCAACGCAAGCTTTCTCGCCTTTTCAATATGTAAAGCCACTTCCTCCGGTTCACCGTCAAAAGTCAGGATGATATAGGCTCCGGCTTCGGGATACGGAAACGTCGTCCCTGTGAAATCCTCACCGAGCTTCGCCACGCCACGCTCCACAAATTCCACCGCTGTCGGACCCACATTGCCCTTTAACAGGGTGAGAACACTGGAAGTTCCCGTCTGAATATCCGGATAAGGCACCAGCACGCTCAGAGAATCCTTTGGCTTCGGTATCAGTTTCAAAATACATTTTGTGATGACTGCCAGGGTTCCTTCTGAACCGACGATCAGGTTTTTCAATGACAGGCCGCTGGCATCCTTTACATTTTTACTGCCCACGGTAATCACATCTCCGTTGGCCAAAACCACTTCCATGCCCCGCACGTAATCCCGGGTAACACCGTATTTTACAGCCCGCATGCCGCCTGCATTGGTACTGATATTTCCACCGATAGAGGACTGTTTCTCTCCCGGATCCGGCGGATAAAACAATCCCCGTGCTTCCACATATTTCTGAAAATCTTCCAAAAATATTCCCGGTTCCACGACCGCGGTCATCGTATCTTCATCCAGTTCCAAAATCCGATTCATCCGGGACAAATCCAAAACAATTCCTCCCCGAATCGGCACTGTGGAGCCGACCAGATTGGTTCCGGCGCCTCTCGGTGTTACCGGAATATTATTTCCCCAGGCGTATTTCATAATCTGGCTGACTTCTTCGGTGGATACGGGGAAAACCACCGTATCCGCACAGCCTTTCAGCCGTCCAAGGACGTCACTCTGATATTTTTCGTCAATATTTTCGGTAATACAACGTTCTCTGTCTTTAATAATGTCACGAATTGATGCCATGTTTATCACTCCCATGCCGGTACAAAGAATCCTTTAAATACGTCCTGGAAAATCTGTTTTGTGGATTCAGACTGAAATGCTTCTACAATTCTCTTATAAACCGGATTATCTTTATCTTCACTGCGTACGGCGATGAGGCAGAAATAACTGTCATCATCATAATCTTTTTCAAAGAAAATACCATCTTCCTGCGGGTCCAGTCCGCAGTCCAGTGCATAGTTTCCATTGATAACTGCTGCAGTCACATCCGGCAGCATGGAATAAATATTTGAAGCATCCGCCTCAACAAACTCTACCTGAACATTGTACTTTTCAATATCTGAAATTTCCGGGTTTGCTCCCGCATCCTCTTTAATATCAATAATTCCTGCGGATTCCAAAAGCTTCAATGCACGGCCGCCGTTGGAAGCATCCCCCGGAATAGCGATGGTGTCGCCGTCCTTTAACTCAGAAACATCGGTAATTTTATCAGAATACAGATTCATGGCGATAACAAAGGTGTCGCCAATGGCGCTGATATCATAACCCTTTGTCTCAACTTCATTGTTAAAATAAGCATGATGCTGGAAGGCGTTCATTTCAATTTCGCCACTGTCCAGTGCCGCATTTGGTAATGAAAAATCCGAGAACTGAACCAGTTCAATGTTGATGCCTTCATCCTTTAATTCTTCCGCTATCGGATTCCATATGTCTTCATAAATCGTTCCTGTCAGACCAATACGAACTGTCACCTCTTCCTGAGACGCCGTCGTTTCACCGCTTTCCGTGGCTGCCGCAGATTTCGTATCCGCTGCCGTGGTCTGTGTGTTTCCGGAACTTCCGCAGGCCGTCAGGCCCAATACCAGTGCTGCTGTCAATGCGCAAGTGCGTAAAATATTCTTTTTCATTTTCATTTCCTCCTCTAACTAACA
The DNA here is from genome assembly GCA_902471845.1 of uncultured Lachnospiraceae bacterium. Lineage (GTDB taxonomy): Bacteria > Bacillota > Clostridia > Lachnospirales > Lachnospiraceae > Frisingicoccus. Next base: position 8,301 of record CABRLU010000061.1, read on the forward strand.
TTGTTAATGAATATTTTTCTTTTCTATAAATGTTCCGATATACTGAATCACCGAAACAAAAATCACGAGAACCAGAACCGTCACATAAGTGACATCCACCTGATTCCGGTCATGCCCGTAACGGATGGCAAAATCTCCAAGTCCGCCGGCTCCGACAGCGCCGGCCATGGCCGTTAGACCAAGCAGGCTGATAATAGTAATCGTCGTTCCCCGTGCAATTCCGGGAATACTTTCTTTAAAATAAACCTGAAACACCATCTCCGGTACGGAACAGCCCATTGCCTGAGCTGCTTCGATCAGCCCCGAATCCACCTCGGCAAAGGCATTTTCAATCTGCCTTGTAAAAAAAGGTGTGGCTCCAAATATGAGAGGGACGATCGCTCCCGTCACTCCAATCGCCGTTCCCATGATCAGTCGGCTCAAAGGCATTAAACTGGCCAGAAGAATGATGAATGGAATGGAACGGAAAAAGTTGATACATTTATCCAACACCTGAAACAACGGTTTGTTCTCACAGATTCCTCCCGGCTTTGTCACCGTCAGAATAACCCCAAAAAACAGCCCCAGAATAAAAATGAAAGCGCCGGACCATACGGTCATGACCAGGGTTTCCTGAATACTTTCCAGCAGGGCATCCGGCTTATCCAGTACATTCGGTATTATCTTCTCAAGCATCTAAAATCACCTCCACGCCAATCTGTTTATTTTTAAGATATCCGATGGCCCGTTTAACAGCATCTTTCTCTCCGCTGACAATGGCCACCAGTCCTCCGATGGGATTTTCGCCAATCAATTCGATATTTCCGAAAATGATATTCATGTCCAGATCAAACTGTCTGGATATGTAGGACACCAGCGCCTCTGAGGCATCCTGCTTCAAATACCTCAGTCTTAAAATGCACTGTCCTTTTTGAAGTACCGTCAGCGGATGCTTCTCCTGAACTAACTCGTAGATTCTCGAAAGATTTGAGGTACTGTCCACAAAATTCTTTGTAATCGGCTGTTTCGGTGAAGCAAATATTTCAAACACACTGCCCTGCTCTACAACCTGACCATTTTCCATAACTGCCACCTCATCACATATATCTTTGACCACCTGCATTTCATGGGTAATGATCACAATCGTGATTCCCATTTCTTCATTCACCTTTTTCAGCAGTTTTAAAATGGATTTCGTCGTCTGCGGGTCCAGTGCACTGGTCGACTCATCGCTGAGCAGCACCTTCGGGTCATTGGCCAGCGCCCGTGCTATGGCGACTCTCTGCTTCTGTCCGCCGGAAAGCTGTGACGGATAAGCATTTTTATATTCCGTCAATCCCACCAGCTCTAAAAGCTGATGAATCTTCTCTTCCTTCTCCGCCCGGGTAAGACTGCTCTTTCTCAGAGGAAAAGCCACATTTTCATAAACGGTTCGGGACTTAAATAAATTGAACTGCTGAAATATCATGCCGATATTTTTACGCTGTTTTCTAAGTTCGGACACGGGCAGTCCGGTCAGTTCAACATTGTCCACATAGACTCTGCCTTCCGTGGGCCGCTCCAGAAGATTGATACATCGGACCAGGGTGGATTTCCCCGCCCCGGAAAATCCGATAATTCCATAAACCTTTCCCTTTTCGATTTCCAGATTTACATTCTTTACAGCCTCGATGGTCCGTCCTCCGGAAACAAAGGTTTTACTCACATTTTCAAATCGAATCATCTTGAATCCCTCTCTCAACATATTAATCCCATATGATTACTATGTTATTTTGTAATTAAAAAACAGGTGCCAGATTTCTTCACCTGTTTTTTAGTATGTTCTCATTATATCAGCATTTTATAAAAAGTGTTAATATGTAAAATAAATATTCAGTTATAGGTTCAATCTATAACAATCGTTCCCGATAAGCCTCCAGTTCCCGGATATACACTTCACCGATCGGACTGATATTGGACCCTTTCCGCTTAATATATCCAATCCGCATTTTCTCCGTCTCCACCAAAGGCACCGCCTTATAGTCTGAACCATTCAGCTCTTCACAGATAATGCCGGAACAAAGGGTGTAAGCATTCAGACCTACCATCAGATTCAAAAGAGTGGCCCGGTCATTCGCATGAATAATCTGCTTATAATCATAGGTACTTTTCATTTCCTCAGCGAAATAAAACGCACCATTTTTTCCCTGATCAAAGGCCAGACACGGATAGTCCTGAAGCTCCTCCATGGAAATCTGAGGCCGGTCTGCCAGCGGATGTCCGCCCCACAGATAGACATATGTCTCGCACTGGAAAAGCTCGACAAATTCCAGGCCATTCTCCTTAAAAATCTTCCGCATGACCTGTTCATTATAGTCATTCAGATAAAGCACACCCAGTTCACTCTTAAAAAACTTGACATTTTCAATCACTTCCCAGGTCCGGGTCTCATGGACCGCAAACTCATATTCATCCATGCCAATCTGCTTTACCATCTCCACAAAGGCCTTGACCGCAAAGGAATAGTGCTGCATGGAGACGCTGAATTTCTTTTTTGATTTTTTTTCAATATATCGATTCTCCAACAGCCGATACTGCTCATCCACCTGACGGGCATAACCTAAAAATTCTTCACCCTCAGGCGTAATAATAATTCCCCGGTTGGAGCGCACAAAAAGATTAAAGCCAATCTCCTGTTCCAACTCCTTCACCGTTGCCGACAAACTCGGCTGGGATATGAACAGTTTCTTTGCCGCCTCGTTCATGGACCCGCTATCCGCAATAGTAATTACCTGATGTAATTGCTGTAATGTCATTATTTCGCCTCTTTTTTAAAGTAAGCCTTCGTCTCCCTGGCCACTACGCCGCTAAGAGCAATCAGAGCGATCAGGTTTGGAAGGGCCATTAAAGCATTAAATATATCTGCAATATTCCATACCGCTTCCACTGTCATATATGGTCCGATAAATACAGCTAAAATATACAGCCAGCGATAGGTCGTAACAACATTTTTATTTCTGTTAAACAAATATTCCACACAGCGTTCCCCGTAGTAATCCCATCCGAGAATCGTTGTAAACGCAAAAAATGTCAGACACAGCATCAATACGAAGGACGAAACCGCCGACGGGAATGGAAGGCCCATCTGGAAAGCCGCACTTGTGATCTGAACGCCTTCCAGTCCTTCAATCTGCCATGCGCCGGTCAAAACAATAGATATACCCGTCATACTGCAGATGACCACCGTATCAATGAAAGTTCCTGTCATGGATACAAGACCCTGACGGACAGGTTCTTTTGTCTGAGCAGCAGCCGCAGCAATCGGCGCGCTACCAAGACCGGATTCATTGGAGAATATACCTCTGGCAATGCCTTTCTGCATGGCAATGACCATAGTACCTGCAGCTCCGCCGACCAGCGCACTGCCTGTAAAAGCCGTCTTTACGATCAAAGCAATCGCCATCGGAATCTTTGCCGCATTTGTTATAAGAATCATCAACGCAAAGACCACGTAGAGAACCGCCATGAAGGGAACCACGATTTCCGAAACCTTTGCAATACGTTTAATTCCGCCCAGAACAACCATCCCGACGATCACCGTAAGTACCAGGCAGGTAATCACAGTGACCCATGAATATGTATTGCCAAAAAGCGATACCGTGGACTGCATGTTCGGATCAAAAAAGTTCTTTGTGGCTGATGCAATACCGTTGACCTGGGTAAAGGTACCGATTCCCAAAAGACCAACACAGGCGCCAAAGAAAGCAAATATCTTTCCAAGCCACCGGAAATTTTTACCCATACCGTTTTCAATGTAATAGAACGGTCCGCCGAGAACATGCCCTTCCGCGTCAATGGTCCGGTACTTAATGGCCAGAAGACCTTCCGCATACTTGGTCGCCATACCAAACAACGCCGCGACTACCATCCAGAACAAAGCTCCCGGTCCGCCGGCGGC
>CABRLU010000062.1 GCA_902471845.1 uncultured Lachnospiraceae bacterium
ACAGCCCTTAAATGCTGTATTTATGCGGATAATCGGATTTTCTATATCAAGTTTAGTATAAATTTTTAAAATGTGTACTCTTTCCCGACACTCCAACTGGTGTCAGCGATTTTATTTTTTAATTTACGCAGTTCGAGTTGTCACTTGTGGAATGATAATGATGAATATTGCTGTAGAATACAATATTCTCATAAGAATCCCCGGAATACACATAGATGCTGTTTCGGGTCCGATAGTCATGGCCCCACGACACAGTGGTCATAGAATCTTGGTATTCTGCATGCCAGCTATACGCCGTATGATATGCTGAATCCACATTGGTCCAACTATTGCCGTCCAACCTCTGAAGATAGGTATATACGATTATTTTTGTAGTCAAATTCTGATAACCTGTAACATCACAATAAGTTGTTGAAGAACCATCTGTACCTAAAGTCAAAGCTGCATATACATTACTCGTGTAACTCCATCGTGAAGTTTTCTCATAGCCTGGTACTACTTCATTAGAATAATCGTTGTTATCCACTGGTTCCTCAGCATGAACATTCATTGAAAAAGCAAATGTAAACATCAGTACCAACATCAACATTATATTTCTCACGTACTTTTTAGATAACATTCCTAATCCTCCGTCGGTTTTACCGATGCCGCCAACACTTTAAACTCCTCCAGTGTCTGATTTCCTATGAACTCAAAAATATATCCATCCTGCTGCCATCGAAGATATGTTTGATTACTTTTAACATAGGTTATTCCTGACACGCCATCATGAAGCAGAACATCCTCATACTTTAAATTTTCGTTGTCATAACCACCTCTATAATCCAATGTTCTTTGCTGAAAATTATATTCTTGTTCATTTGCATCCATATAATAAATTTTCAACACTTTATCCTGTACTATCCTCTCACTTACCCCATACCCATCCAACACAACCGATGGCTCATAGACAGTCTGGATTTCCTTTGGAAAATCCGTCGCCTGATTCTCGCCATACAAAATCTCTTCATCCACATATGCGCTGCTGAAGAGGGATCGCACCTGCATCACAAGGACACGGATAGGCTCGGGCATAGCATCTGCACGGGCAGAACCCAGACTGGCAGCAACTGCCAAAAAAATCACGGCGGCAGCTGCTGCAGCTGGGATACGGAAACGGCGTTTTGGTTTGGTCAAGGATTCTCTTTCATCTCTATCGAAAGCCGTTTGCAGCATCTTCTTTTTGCGTGCTTCATAGTCCTGTGAAAAAATACGAGGGTCTTCTTCACCATCAGAAACCCCGTCTGCATCTTCCTCAAGAAACTTGTCTACCGCCTTTATGATTAAGCCTTCCCGCATCGGGTCAAAATCCTCTGCATCCTCATCTTCCTTCAAAGATTTAATGTCCGTGATTTTATGAACCCCCTCTTTCCCGGTCGGAGATATAGATTCTGATGAAATGCCAACGCTGTTGTCCAACTTTTCTGGAACCGAAGCATTATTCTTTTTCAATTTCGAGAGCCCGTCACCAGTCTTATGGTTGCCTGCCACCGACATCAGCCTCCTTTCTCCACTAAATTACCAGTGTCCCTCGTTTGGCTCTCATCATCTATATCCGTTTTAACAAGCCATTTTGTGACACGATTTTTTAAAATTTTTCAAATTTGTACATTTAGTATAAAATTCCGACAGTAAATTGTGCAAATTTCCTCAATGTTTTTCCACTCGCCCCGACATTCTGGCCATCATCATCTTTCAGCCTTTATTCAATCAATTTTTCTATTCTCAATTTATATTCCATCAATCGCAGCAAGTAATCTGGCATCTTCCGATTCCCCCGTTCCCAATCCTGAACTGTCCGGTATGGAATCTGAAAATATGCTGAAAATTCTTTCCAGTTCATTCCTGATTCTTCTTTTATTTGAATTAATCTTTCTTTGGAATCCATATCGCCCTTCTGAAACGCATTGCGTTTTTTCTTATTATACTCCGTTTTAATCGTTTATTCAATATAATTCATCATTTGAAATTTCTAAGAGCCAGTCCGATTAACCGCTCCGTCTGGTCTGCCATAAACAAAGGAATATTTAACATGTCATCATCTAACTTCAAATTATCCAAAGAGAATCTAATACGAAGTTTTACCTTATTGGCAAACAATTCCTTGAATTTCCGCAGACTTCTGCTTGTCGTATTCGTCTCGGCTTTGACTTCTACAGGGAAAATGTCATTATCCCGTTGAATCAAAAAATCGACCTCATAAGGCGGATTGTTCTGACTCCAGTATCGCGGAGTAACTTCAAACTGTGTAATCAATGTTTGTAATACATAGTTTTCTGTTAAAGCCCCCTTAAACTCGGTAAATAAGCGATTTCCTTCACCAAAAGCAGTCGGTGCGAGCATGGCTAAGCGACGGAGTAATCCCACATCCACAAGATAAATTTTAAATGCTGATAAATCATCATAAGCAGCAATAGGAAGGCCTGGTGCGCTGCTACGATATACTTTATGCACCAATCGAGCATCCACCAACCATTGTAATGCATCCTCATATTCTCTTGCTCTTGCACCTTCTTTAACTACCTTGTAGATAAACTTTTTATTTTCTCTGGCAAGCTGCGAAGGAATTGATTTCCAAATCATAGATATCTTTGGAAACTCATTAATATCGGGATGCTTGGCAAAATCTCTCTCATATGCGCCAATAATATTCGACAATGCCTCTTGCATCGCATTTACATCTCGCGCTTCTGTCCACATCAATACGGATTCCGGCATGCCACCAGTAACATAGTACATCTTCAATTTCTCATACAAAGGATTGAAAAAAGCATCTGGCAGCGGTTCCAACATGTCTACGTTATCCAAATAGGCTGCAAGATTTTCGTCCCCGTTAGCAAGCAGAAATTCCGTGAAAGTCATAGGGTCAATCTGCATAAAATTTACTTTTCCCACTGGGAAAGACGATGGTTTTGCAAGCGCAATTCCCAACAAAGAACCAGCACAGGCAACATGATATTGAGGTGCATTTTCGCAGAAGTACTTCATGGAGTTTATAACTTTAGGGCAATCCTGAACTTCATCAAAAATAATCAACGTCTTTTCTGGCTGAATTTTTTGTCCACTGGCCAGCATCAAATTTTGAAGAATTCGATCCACATTTTTTGTAGTCTCGAAAAACTGCCGATATTCCTCGTTTTCATCAAAGTTAAAATATGCTGTATTTTCATAATAGCGCTTACCAAATTCTTTTAATATCCATGTCTTTCCTACTTGACGCACGCCTTTTAAAATCAAAGGTTTTCGATAAGGCGAATTCTTCCATTGCACTAATTTGTTTAAAATCAATCGTTCCATATGCATCATGCCTCACATAATTATTTATATTTTTGTGCTTATCATCACACTTTTATTATATTTTATGTCAAACAGATAATCAACCTTTTAATCACAGTATTTTATGAAAATTATGGCAATACTATCACAATATTATCAAAAATTTCCGTCAAGCCAATATATAAGAAACGGCATAGCCGAAGCTACGCCGTTCAAATCAATATCTCATTATCAACTTGTTAATAATCTTCATCCTCCGAATACTCGAAAGTTTCGTAATCTTCTTCATCCAGATAACCGCCATGTTCCCAATAGAAGTCGTCATACTCATAATCGTCCGCATGATTATTAACATAATAATCATCATCCGCATTGCTTCCATTCACTTCATAGGCTTCCTGAATGTCTGTGACTCTCGGCTCAGAAATGACTTCGCCTTTCATAAGTTTGTCAATCACTTCTTTGACAGCCTCAATAGAATCGTCGTCCAACACTTCTACAGCCAAAGGTGAACCCGCATAGGATGCGCAATATTCTTCCGAGGATATGCCATAGACACTAGAAGAAACAATATTCCAGTCCGCACCGTCGTTTAACTGCATCTTTACAAGACTGGCCAGCTGCTGAGATGTAAAGTTGGTATCCATTTTACCTTCCAAACTGGAAAGAAGTCCGGTGTACCCGGTCAGGAACGCTGGAGATTTGATTTTTTCAAGAAGGGCTGCGATAACCTTCTGCTGGTTCTTCGCCCGCTGATAATCTCCTCCGGCCGCATTCATACGCTCTCTTGCAAAAGCCAGTGCATAAATGCCATCCAGATGGTTCATCCCTTTCTTATATTCATAATAGGTCCATGTATCCGTGTCCGCGTTATACTGTTTATAATAAGTGGAAAAGGCATAGTCTGATTCCACATCAATGCCACCGAGGGCATCGACCATCATGATCAGTGAAGTGAAATTAATCCGCACATAATAGCTGATATCCAAATCAAAGATCTCTTCCATAGCAGCAATTGAATATTGGATGCCGTACATACCCGCATGGGTTAACTTATCCTTTTCTCCGTAGGTTATACCCGGAATCTCCACATAAGCATCTCTTGGCACGCTGACAAGCAGCACCTGCTTTGTCGTCGGATTGACACAGGCCATAATATTTACATCACTTCGGCTGGTCTGCTCCAGATCCCCATAGACGTCCATGCCACTGAGGAATACAATAAATGGTTCTTTTGTAATCGGGAGATCCGGAACATCTTCCATAAGTACTTCCGTCTCTACCTTAAAGTTATCGATAATGCGAATTTTCTCCAGAAATCCCGGATTTTTTTCTTCAATCAGCTCATCCAACGCCTGATTGTAAATCATGGCGTCAATCTTGCCGGTATATAATGCCTCAACCTGCTCCGAATAAGAATTATACTCTACAGTTTCAATTTCCGAATCCAGATTACTGTTCATCTGGGTAATGGCCAAATCCACTTTGGAACGATCATTGCCTGCCATAATGCCAAATTTGTAATCCTCCGCATCCGCCAGCGACTGAGCCGGGTCATCCGCAAGCACCGCAATAACTATCTTATCTGTCTGATATGTTTTTACTTTTGTCACACTGCCCAAAGTATACATGGTCTTTGCCACATATACACTGCCGAAAATCATAACGAGTATCACGATAAAAGATATGATTTTTCCTGCCCAATGGGCATGTTTCCGAAATTGAAGTAAAAAACAAATCAATGCCAGCAATATCAGAATAATACTGGCAGCAATAAAGTATTTCGTCGGTAAAACATCCAGTTTAAAAATAAGTCCCATAAAAACAACGGATAAAATCAATTGAAGGATGGCCAGAATTTTGCCGCCCAAATGTCTGTTTTGCCGCCGTTTTTCTGCTTTCTTTCGAAGTCGCGCTTCCCGCTGACGATAACGTTCCTCAGCTTCTGCTTCATCAAATTCTTGTGTATTCCGGTGAGAATATATCGGTTTTTGCGGTTCATAGACTTCTTCATAATCTTCTTCATAAATTTCCGCTTCTTCACTGTCCGGTTCATCGAAAAGTTCAGAACCGTTGGCCGGAATTCTCGGTGCTGACCGCCGTTTGAACATTGCGGAGTCGAATTCGATTTCCCGACGTTCAGGCTCTGCAGATTCACTTTCCGACGGATCTGAAGTTACGGCATCATCCATTAATTTTTCGAAATCCTCAAACGTGCTTTTCCTCTGCATATTTCTATCCCTTCCAATTTCTTCAAATCATTATACACGACGTAAAAAGACCTGACAATAGTAAAAACATACGGAAATCACGAACTTTTTGTGTCTAATTCTCCATTTTCAGCCATAATCCGGGCAATTTTATAATCTGCAGCCGTTGTAATCTTCATATTAGAAACTTCACCGGCCACAATATGTACCGGAACTTGCCGCACAGTGCATATCTTACAGGCATCTGTCAGAATGCCCTTTTCCTCCGGTGTCAGTCCCAGATAAAGGCGCTTTAGTAAATCCATCCGAAAGCTCTGGGGTGTCTGGCTTTGATAAAGGTATTTCCGTTCAGGAATATCTTTTATAAATCTGCCATCTTCGGACAAAATAATCGTATCCACCGCCGGAATCGCCGTATCCACCGCATCATACTGCAGAACTGCATTCACATGCTCTCTGATCAACCGCCGGGTCACGAAAGGACGTACTCCATCCTGAGTGATAATATAATGAGGTTCCTCATTTCCAAAATCCTGCTCAATCTGTTCGATGACATTCATTATCGTTTCATTGCGCTCGGCACCGCCCGGGACAAGATGTACCCTGGACCGTTCCTGTTCCGGAATATATTCCTGAACAAGCCGTGCCATATGCTCCACCCATTCCGGATGAACCCCCATATAAATTTCCTCAAGCTCCGGACATTTCAAAAAAGTATCCAACGTATGAATAATAATCGGCCGGTCTGCCAGCTGCAAAAACTGTTTTGGCATGTCTGCCCCCAGTCTGGCTCCAACACCTCCGGCCACTATAACTCCAAAAATCATCTCTGCCCGCCTCACATTTTACCGGAATACGGCAATCACCGTATCCACCATTATTTTTATTTCATGAATCAAGCTATACTCTCGAAGACTTTTTAAATTATATTCCATTTTTTCAGGCAAAACCATATGGATGTAAGCTTCATCCACATCCTCCACGTCTGCCAGCAACTTTTCTTCATCTTTATACTGGATGGAAACCTCCGAGGTCACCCCGGCAGGCAAGAGCAGGGTCGCCGTCATTTCGTCCGTATATTTCCGGACATATTTAACAACCTCCGGCCGCGTTCCCACAAAGCTCATATCTCCCAGTAAGATATTGATCAGCTGAGGAAGCTCATCCAGACGGTAATGTCTCATGATCGCCCCCAACCGCGTAATCCGCGTATCGCCGCTGGCTGTCACCTGACTCCCCATCTGATCCGCATGATCGACCATTGTCCGAAATTTAAAAATACGAAACTGACGGCCATACTGAGTCACACGAACCTGACGAAACAAAGCCGGTCCCGGAGAATCCAGCCGCACGGCCACGGCCAATACTACAAGTACCGGCGCCAGCATGACCAAAAGTGTCGCTGAAAGCGTCACATCCATACACCGCTTCAGAAAAAGACTGACTTTCTTTTTCTGTAATTGTTCATAATAAGGCCGAACCGCATCATTTTGCATACGTTTTGGCAAATCATCCCATTTTCTTAACATAAGTTCATCCATACTTTCTTAAAGGTATCCGTCACATAGGCCACCTGCTCATCAGTCAGGCATGTATGCAGCGGCAAGGTCAACTCATTTTCAAACATATGAAATGCATTTGGGTAATTTTTAATATCAAAACCCATATTTTTATAGGCTGACAATAAGGGCAGCGGTTTATAATGAACATTCGTCGCCACGCCTTCCTCTGCCATTGCCGAAATAAACTGATTTGTAAATTCACGGTCCTTTCCGGTCAGACGAACAAGGTACAAATGTCCGCTGGATACATTTTCTTCATCGAAATGCACCAGGCGGGTCACAGGAAATTCGCTTAAAGCTCTATCATAAATTTCAACAATTTCTCGCCGCCGTCTCAGTATTTCCGGATATCGTTTCAGCTGAGCCAGCCCAAGGGACGCCATGATATCCGTCATATTACATTTATAGTAAGGCGCTATAATATCATATTCCCAGGCTCCCAACTTCGTTTTAGCCAGAGCATCCTTAGACTGTCCGTGAAGTGACATGAGCATATACTGCCTATATAATTCCTCATTGTCCACCCCCGGAATATCTCTCCAGGTCACTGCGCCGCCTTCCGCCGTCGTCAGATTCTTTACCGCATGAAAAGAAAAGCTCGTAAAATCGGCAATTTCTCCGCACATTTTTCCCTGGCGCATCGCTCCAAAACCATGGGCCGCATCAGCCATAAGGATAACCCGGCCGATTTTTTCCTGAATATCGTTCGACGGTCTGAACAAATCTTTTTTGCTCTCTACAATCTGAAAAAGACGGTCGTAATCACAGACCACGCCGCCCAGTTCTACCGGGATGATCACCTTCGTCCGCTCTGTAATAGCCGCTTCCAGCTGCTCATAATCCATCTGAAAGGACTCGGCGCCAGTGTCCACCAGCACCAGCCTGGCTCCTACATGGCAGACCACACTGGCTGTTGCCGTATAGGTATAGGCGCTGGTAATGACTTCATCTCCCGGGCCCACACCAAGGATTCGCAGCGTTGTTTCCATACAGGCCGTCGCTGAATTTAAAGCTACGGCCCGGCTTGTCCGGCAAAAATCCGCAATCTTGTTTTCGAACAACTTTGTTTTCGGTCCGGTGGTAATCCATCCGCTTTTTAATGTATCTACGACTTCTTTTATTTCTTCTTCGCCGATATCCGGCGGTGAAAAAGGAATATTCATCAAGCCTCATCTCTTTTCAACGTTTTACTCTGTCGGAAAGGCTCATACTGGCTGACCTCCGAATCACCTACCGGCACCATCCGCCTGGACTTCATCGCATCCCGCTTCTTATCTTCCGGCCGGATATGATAGGTCGGCACCATTTTAGATACCATGGCCTTCATCTGATCGGTTTCATCATAAGCATAAGTATAAAGCTTTTCCAGATTTTGAAGAAATTCATCTTCATCAAATTCTATCGGTTTTCCGACATAAATCATCTTATTTGCCGTCTGCTGAAGCCCTTCTTCATTCATCAAAAGCTCCTCAAACAGCTTTTCACCCGGTCTCAGCCCGGTATATTCAATCTCAATATCCTCGCCCACCGTATAACCGGAAAGACGAATCAGATTTCGTGCCAGATCATCAATACGTACCGGTTCACCCATGTCCAGTACAAAAATCTCGCCGCCTTTAGCTGTGGCTCCCGCTTCCAGCACAAGACTCACCGCCTCCGGAATGGTCATAAAATACCGCACCACATCCGGGTGAGTCACCGTCACCGGTCCGCCGGCTTCAATCTGTTTCTTAAACAGAGGGATGACGCTGCCATTGCTTCCCAATACATTTCCAAACCTCACGGCGACAAAGTCTGTATTCGAACGATTATTGAATGACTGGACAATCATCTCGCACATTCGCTTGCTGGCGCCCATAATATTAGTCGGATTCACTGCCTTATCGGTGGAAATCAACACGAACCGTTTGGTACCGTACCGGTCAGCGGCCGTCGCCACCTTATAGGTCCCAAATACATTATTTTTAATCGCCTCGTTCGGACTGTCCTCCATCAACGGCACATGCTTATGAGCGGCCGCATGATAGACAATCTCCGGGCGGTACTGTTCAAAAATAGAATTTACCCGATTTGTATTACGCACCGAGCCAATAAGCACGATTAAATCCAGATAAGGATACTGTTGTTTTAATTCCTGTTGAATATCATAGGCATTATTCTCATAAATATCCAGAATAATCAGCCGCCGCGGATGATTCGCCGCAATCTGACGGCACAGTTCGCTTCCGATTGAACCGCCGCCTCCGGTCACGAGAACACATTTCTTGGAAACATAGCTCATGATGGACTGAACATCCACATCCACTGTTTCCCGCCCAAGAAGGTCTTCAATCTGAACATTACGAATCATAGATAAATCCAGATCCCCGGTTACAAACTGGTAAACACCAGGAAGGATTTTCAGATCACAATCTGTATCCTTGCAGATATCGACAATTTCTTTTGTCGTTCTTTTTCCTATACTCGGCATGGCAATGATAATTTCATTGATATCATATTTTTCCACCGATTCAATAATCTTATCCCTGCCGCCGACAACTTTTACTCCATGAATATAGTTATTCTGCTTATGTTTATCATCGTCGATAAAGCATTTAATCCGGGCATCCAGATAATTGCTCATGATCAGCTCTTTCATGACCATATTGCCGGCCTCACCGGCACCGATGATCATTGTATTCCGGGCATGCCGTCCATGATTCCGGCTCTCCACCAGCGTCCGTATAATGATCGTCGAATATCTGGTAATACAGACACAGATCAGAAGACAGATAAAATAAATGGCAAAAAAGCTTCTCGGCACTGCATTATAAGTAAAATAACTATAGATTATTGTAAAAATGGTTGAGCCGGCCACCGCGGCCACGATACCCACAAGTTCCCTGGAATTGGCAAAACGCCACAGGGTATGGTAAAGCTTCGCCACCCAGAAAATCAACAATGTTACCACAATAAAGGCCGGAACCATCCGTTCCACTGCCATCACATAGGGACCTGGTATATGGCTCACATCCATTTCAAAACGCATGAGCAGGCCCAGAAAAGAACAGAGGACCACGCTCAATGCGTCTACGATGATCAAAAAGATTTTATTAAATAACGATTGTTTTTCTTTTTTTAAGGAATCCATCGCCTAATCCCTTTCCCCGCAATTTGAACTAATTCATCATGCTTGCGGTAATTTCATCCTGTGTTACGGTTTCGCCATTTTTAACCCGATTAATAAAGCCTGCTGCCGTATTTACACTATTTTCATCCGGATTCATAACATAGAGAACATTATCGCCTGAAGAGTAGCAGGTATTCTCATCACCTGTACCCACAACTCTGGAAGACAGCATATCCCATCCGTCGCCGTCATTCAACTGCATACGCACCAGACTGGAAATCTGCTGCTGACTTAAGGATGTCTCAAAACTGTCAGACAAGCTGTCCATAATGCCCATATAACCGGTTAAGATGGCCGGCGATAAGCACTTATTAATAATCGCCTTCATAACGATCTGCTGGTTCATGACACGGTCATTATCACCATTCGGCAGGTTATAACGCTCTCTCGCAAAAGCCAGTGCAGAAGAACCATCTACATTATAATTCATACCCTGGACAAAGTATTCACCGCTGATGGTCGTAAATTCATAGACAGAATCCAGGTCTACACCGCCAAGCGCGTTGACCATATCACGCAATGTGGTGAAATTCACCTTTGCATAATAATCTACGTCCACGCCGAATAACTGGGACAGTGTATCCATCGAACACTGCGGTCCATAAAGTCCGGCATGGGTCAGCTTATCACGGGATTCACCAGAAATGCCCGGAAGCTGCACATAATAATCTCTAGGAATCGAAGTCATCAAAATCTGATTTGTATTCGGATTGACCGTAACAAGCATATTTACATCGCTTCGGCTGGTCGTCGCAATGCTGCCTTCCGTATCAATACCACTGATAAATACGGTAAATGGCGTCTTTGTAACATCTTTTTTATCGCCGGATACGGTTTCCACTTTTGTCTTAATCTCAATATGTTTCAGCTCACGGATATCCGTGGCAAAATTCGGGAACTGCTCTGTTAAAGATGAATCATAAGCTGTATTGTAAATAATCGCTCCTACATTGCCATCGTATAAATCCTGAACCATCATATATGGATCATCATAATTATAGTATGACAAATCCTGTCCAAGCTCATTGGAAGCTTCCACGATCGCCTGCTCCACCTTGTCACTTCCGCCGATCACCTGAGCACCAAACTCATAATCAGCCGCATCCTGAAGCGTCTGGGCCGCATCATCATTTAATACCGCAATGGCAATACGGTCTACTTTATAATCGTTACTGGTAATGCTGAACAAAGTCGCATTGGTACGAATCAGATAGACGTTGGCAAATGCCAGGAGAATGAGCATTAAAACACAATCTACCTTACCTATGATGTGGGCGCTCCGCGTAAACTGAGACCCCAGTGCAAAAGCATCCAAAAACATCAGAATGCCAAAAATAATTGCCAGATACTTCATCGGCAAAATATTGATCATCAAAAGTACAACAACAAAAACAATCGATAAAACGATCTGCAGTATGGCTAAAATCTTACCGACCGTATGTCGATTTTTCTTTTTTCTTCTCCGTTTGGTTTTAGTATTTCCCATAATTCACCTCTGTATAAATTTTTTTAGAATCATCCATTATATCCCACTTATTATAGTACATGAACTTTCAAAAAGCAATGTAAAACCGCATTTATCACATTTTTAAAACATTTTTACGGGCCTTGTATACAAAAAAATACCTCCCATACCAGGATAAGACAGCCGGTATCGGAGGCATTTCCCCTATATTCAGTTCTACTTCTTCACTTCATCAAATTTCTTTACAAGGCACTGTTTATTAAAAAATGCAATACCATAGCAGATGACTGAGCGATATCCTTTCTTAAATTCTTCTGCGTACCGCCGCTCACCAATCTGATCCACAGCCTCCCGACAAGCCGCTTCAAGCCGCTTCTCACTGTCCGTATGTTTGGCTTCAATAATAATCACCCGCCTG
>CABRLU010000063.1 GCA_902471845.1 uncultured Lachnospiraceae bacterium
GATCATGATCATGGCCGGTATGGACAGTATTCGTGACGTTATCGCCTTCCCGAAGGTAAAAGATGCTTCCTGTCTGATGACAGATGCACCAAATGTAGTGGATGCGGTTCAGTTAAAAGAACTTGGAATTGATATTGCCGAGGAAGAACAGATGTGATATTCTGTTACGGTAAAGTGATACCCGTTCGGGCATACCGTAATACATGCCCTACGCGCGACAAGGTATATAATAATAATAAATCATGGAGGTACAAAATGTATTCATTAGATGAGTTGAGAAACACAGATCCTGCGATTGCTCAGGTGATTGAAGACGAATTAGCCAGACAGAATTCTCATATTGAGTTGATTGCATCTGAGAACTGGGTAAGCCATGCGGTTATGTCGGCTATGGGAAGCCCGCTGACAAATAAATATGCAGAAGGTTATCCTGGAAAACGCTATTATGGCGGCTGTGAATGCGTTGATGTTGCGGAAAATCTGGCAATTGAGCGGGCAAAAGAGCTCTTTGGCTGCGATTATGCAAATGTTCAGCCTCATTCTGGCGCTCAGGCGAATCTGGCCGTATTTTTTGCCATGTTAGAGCCTGGAGATACGGTTATGGGTATGAATCTTGACCATGGCGGTCATCTGACTCATGGAAGCCCGGTAAATATATCTGGTAAATATTTTAAAATTGTACCTTATGGCGTCAATGATGAAGGGTTTATTGATTATGATGAATTGCGTCGTATTGCTCTGGAAGCAAAACCAAAGCTGATCGTAGCCGGAGCCAGCGCTTATGCAAGAACCATTGATTTCAAAAAATTCAGAGAAGTAGCCGATGAAGTGGGCGCTTATCTGATGGTAGATATGGCTCATATTGCCGGTCTTGTTGCCGCAGGGCTTCATCCGAGCCCAATCCCATATGCGGATGTGGTAACAACAACGACCCACAAGACACTGCGTGGACCTCGCGGCGGTCTGATTCTGGCCAATGAGGAAGCAGCAAAGAAATTTAACTTTAATAAGGCCGTATTCCCTGGTATTCAGGGTGGACCGCTGATGCATGTTATTGCTTCAAAAGCTGTATGCTTTAAGGAAGCTCTTACAGATGAATTTAAAGCTTATCAGAAACAGATCATCGACAATGCACAGGCATTGGCCAATGGCCTGATGAAGAGAGGCGTGGATATCGTATCCGGCGGTACGGATAATCATCTGATGCTGGTTGACTTAAAAAGTTTGAACCTGACCGGAAAGCAGGCTGAAAAGATGCTGGATGAAGTCAATATTACATGTAATAAAAACACGATTCCAAACGATCCTCAGTCTCCGTTTGTTACAAGCGGCGTTCGTCTCGGAACACCGTCAGCGACGACCCGTGGATTAAAGGAAGAAGATATGGATCAGATTGCAGAAGCCATTGCTTTGACACTGAAAGATTTTGAGGCGAATAAAGAGAAGGCAAAAGCAATCATTGATGGAATTACAGCAAAATACCCATTAAACTAAATGGAAGTGATTTAAATGAAAGTATTGTTGATTAACGGAAGTCCTCATGAGCATGGATGTACGAATCGTGCATTGGAAGAAGTGGCAGCATCTTTAAAGGCCAACGGTGTGGACAGCGAAATTTTCTGGATTGGAAAGGGTGCGATTCATGGCTGCATCGCCTGCGGTCAGTGCGGCGGAAGCAGCAATCACTGTGTGTTTGATGATACGGTCAATGAAGCTCTTGTAAAAATGCAGGAATCGGATGGACTGATCGTAGGTTCTCCGGTCTATTATGCGTCTTTAAATGGTGCTTTGAGCGCTTTTCTGGATCGGATGTTTTATGCCGGAGCCTGTTTCCATCATAAACCGGCAGCGGCTGTGACTTCCGCACGCCGGGCCGGAACGACGGCGACCCTGGATATTATTCAGAAGTATTTTACAATCAGTCAGATGCCGGTGGTATCTTCCCAGTATTGGAATATGGTCCACGGTTCATGTCCGGAGGATGTGGAAAAGGATCTGGAAGGACTTCAGACAATGCGGACCCTCGGGAAAAATATGGCATGGATGCTGAAATGTATTGAAGCCGGTAAAAAGGCTGGTATTAGTATTCCGGAAACCGAGGCAAAAATTAAAACAAACTTTATCCTTTGACAGTTTCCTTTGAGTGTAGTATTATAAAAATAATATAATCTTTCTTCGGAAATGAGAATTTCTCTACTGGCGGTAAAGCCCGCGAGCAAAAGCCAATCCGGTGTGATTCCGGAGCCAACAGTTGGTCTGGACGGGAGAAGAAGATGTATCATAATTACTGGATATAATCTTCTGTTTCTATGCGGCTAAACCAGATAAAGAAATAAACATTACATCCAGTAATTAAACCTGTGTTCAGGTTTTTTACTGGGTGTTTTTGTATATAGAAGATTGTGAGGTTATATCCCTAAAAATCGTTTTTCAAGGAAAGAGAGAGGGGAGGAAATCCTTATGGAACAATTAAAAGAAAATCAAAATCCGTTGGAAACGGAGCCAATCAGTCGGTTGATTTTTAAATATTCTGTGCCGACAGCTCTGACGCTGATGGTGAATTATCTCTACAATATTGTTGACCAGATGTTTGTCGGCCAGGGAGTCGGAATTACAGGGATGGCAGCAACGAATGTGGCCTTTCCACTGACGATCATTGCCACGGCTTTAGGACTTTTGATCGGGGACGGCGGTGCCGCCAATATCAGTTTATGTCTTGGGCGGAAAGAGCAGGAAACGGCAGATAAGATTGCCAGCCATGCTGTAACCATGCTTGTACTTTGCGGTGCGGCGCTATGGCTTGTCTGCAGCCTGTTTGCACCGGGAATTGTTCAGCTCTTTGGAGCAACAGAGACGGCTTTTCAGGATTCTCTGATGTATACCCGGACTATTGCCTGGGGACTGCCATTTTTAATGCTGTGTACATCACTGACGGCGATTATCCGTGCCGATGGTAATCCACAGTACACAATGAAATGTATGATGGCGGGGGCAGTCATCAATATTGTGCTGGACTGGCTGTTTATCTTTCCGTGTCATCTGGGTGTATTTGGCGCCGGATTGGCTACGGTCATTGGACAGATTGTTTCCGGAAGTCTTTGTTTTGCCTATCTGAGAAAGTTGAAAACTGTACATATACGAAAAGATGCGCTGAAGCTGACAGGACCATTGGCAGGGAAAATATTATCTCTGGGCTTCCCGAGCCTGATTACCCAGATCATGACAGCAGCTGTGCAGATTATTATGAACAATCTGATGACGATTCACGGAGCGCAGAGCATCTATGGCAGCGATATTGCTCTGTCTGTTTACGGGATGATGATGAAGGTCTATCAGATTGCCCATGCCATGTTCGTCGGTGTTTCATCGGCGACTCAGCCAATCAATGGCTATAATTTCGGAGCGAAGCACTATGACCGGGTACGAAAAACCTATAAGACAGCTGCGGGAATCGCGATTATTATTTCAGCGCTGTGGTTTATTGTTTATCAGCTCATGCCAGGACAGATTGCCGGACTTTTCGTATCAGGGAATCCTTTATATACGGAATGTGCGGCTCACTGTTTCCGAATTTATATGCTGGCATTTTTCCTCTATGGTCTTCATATGACAACGGCCTCATTTTTTCAGGGGATTGGGAAGCCGTCGAGGGCGCTCATCATCTCTCTGGTCCGCCAGGCCGTGCTGATGATTCCATTATCTCTGATTTTATCCGGGAAATTTGGTTTGGATGGTGCGTTGATGGCGGCGCCGGTAACCGATACACTGGTTTTTATTCTTGCACTTACTCTGGCAGTGAGTGAGTTCCGTCAGTGGAAGAAAAAAGGATTTTAGGCAAGAAATCGATTAATAATAGTTGACTAAATCCACTAATATGTGTATAATTGAGGACAAATACAACATATTTTTGAAAGAGGGATTAGTGGATGGAAGAGAAAATTGATTTAATTACAGAGATACGGGGCTTTAATCGGTTTTATACGAATATTTTAGGATTACTGGATCAGCATATTTTAGATTCGGGTTATTCCCTGACAGAGGCAAGGGTATTGTTTGAAATCAGTAAGACAGAGCGGTGTACGGCCAATCAGCTATGTTCAGCCTTAAAAGTTGACCGGAGTTATATGAGCCGTATGATAACGAAATTTGAGAAAAATGGACTGCTGACCAGACATCCAAGTCCGACGGACAACCGTCATATGGAGATTCATTTGACGGAAGAAGGGATGGGCCTTTTCCATGAGTTAAATAACCGTTCAAATAAGCAGATTGGAGAGCTCCTCACAAAACTTGATGATGAACAACAGAAAAAAATCTGGGAAGCCATGAGGACGATTAAGAAGTATCTGACTGTGGCCACATCAAATATTGAAATTCGTCCTTATAGAGAGGACGATGTCGAGTATGTCATTGACAGGCAGTTATCTTTATATGAATCGGAACGTCATTTTACATCAGAAATATGGAAAAAATATCTCGTTGAAGGTGTGATGGCATTGATTGAAAAATTTAATCCGGAAAAAGACTGCATGTATATTCTGGAGTTTAACGGAAATCCTGCCGGATGTGTGGCGATTACCCATACCCAGGACGATACAGCCCAGTTTCGTTACTTTTTCCTGGAACCCGAACTGCGTGGATTGGGAGCCGGTCATAAATTGATGGATATGGCTTTGAATTTCTGCCGGGAGAAAAACTATAAACATGTTTTTCTGTGGACCGTCAGCGCCCAGGAAACAGCCAGGGTATTGTATAAAAATGCCGGGTTTGAAATAACCCAAACAAGCAAAAACGAAGACTGGGGTGTTCCGGTTCTTGAAGAAAAATGGGAATTGGATCTTTAAAATTTTTGAAAAAATGAACAGGCATATTCCGAAAGAAAGCCTGATAAAAACCCGCCATATTCTGAAAAAAGCGTTTCAAGCTTTATGAAAGAATATGGCGGGTAGTTTTTAATAACCCAGTTCTTCGCCGACAAGAATAATTTTGATTCTTCCGGCCGGAACGCTGCGGCGTGTAACGACGAATTGGTTACAGATACAGTCCGGACTCATGCAGTTACAGCAGCGTCCAACCTGAGTACATGGTGTGTTTTTATCCAGGCGGATGGTATTCATCGGGGCTGCGGTGTTGCGGGCCCGGGCAATGGCGGCGTCAACGTTATCTGCCACCTTGTTCATACCGGCGATGATAATGACGTTCGATGGTCCGAAAATGAGGGAGGCTACCCGGTTGCCGTTGCCGTCGATATTGACCAGTTCACCGTCCATAGTCAGAGCATTGGTACTCATAAAATAGTAATCACAGACAGCAACTTTGCTGAAAAATTCTTTTTTCTCTTCATCCGTCTTTGGCACTGTGCGGTCCAGAACGACACAGTCGGAGGCTTTTAATGCGGGAATCAGGCCGATTTCATTAATAGACATGGAGCCGCCCCAGGATACGCTGGAACCAGGTGTTACAAAACGCAGAGCCATTTTCAGAGCTTCTTCGCCATTATCCACATAGTAGGCTTCCATACCGCGCTTATCCAGATTTTTAATCAGAGTTTCCGCAGCAGTTTCATAAAATTTCTTCTTTGGGTTCATCAGATCACACTCCGTTCTATTTTTGATAATAGTATACCATCTTTTGTTTTGTCGGTACAGAAAAAAGTCAGACTTTCGTGTTGCTTGAAATCATGGTATAATATGAGCTTAGCTGACATGGTATACTGTGAACAGCTTCGAAATATTTTTAAGGAGAATTTATGTCAAAATCATTATATATTGCGGAAAAACCGAGCGTGGCCAGAGAGTTTGCCAGGGCATTAAATATTAAAGGCAAAAGTTATGACGGCTACATGGAATCGGCAGATTCGGTGGTAACCTGGTGTGTAGGTCATCTGGTGACGATGAGTTATCCGGAGGCTTATGACCCGGCGCTGCGGCGCTGGTCACTGGACACGTTGCCCTTTATTCCAAAAGAGTTTAAATACGAGGTTATTGACTCAGTAAAAAAACAATTTGATATTGTCAGTCATCTGTTAAACCGGCCGGATGTGGATACGATTTATGTCTGCACCGACTCGGGACGGGAAGGTGAGTACATCTACCGTCTGGTGGATCAGATGGCAGGAGTGAAAGGAAAGACGAAAAAGCGGGTTTGGATCGACTCTCAGACCGAGGAAGAGATTATGCGTGGCATCCGGGAAGCAAAGGACATTTCAGCCTACGATAATCTGGCGGCTTCCTCTTATCTGCGTGCCAAGGAAGATTATCTCATGGGGATTAATTTTTCACGGCTGCTCACTTTGAAGTATGGGCCATCCATTTCAAGTTTTATGAAATCAAAGCGGACAGTACTTTCAGTAGGACGGGTAATGACCTGCGTTCTTGGCATGGTCGTTCGAAGAGAACGGGAGATTCGTGCTTTTGTCAAAACGCCATTTTACCGGGTATTGGCTAAACTGGAAGTTCAGGGACGAGAGATTGAAGCGGAGTGGCGGGCTGTGGAAGGTTCCAGATATTTTGGAACACCGGCGCTCTATAAAGAAAATGGTTTTAAAAAAGAAGAGGATGCAAAAGCACTTATTGCCATGCTGGAAACGGAGCCGCCGCGGGCCATGACAATTGAAGAGCTGACAAAGAAAAAGGAGAAAAAAAATCCGCCTTTATTATTTAATCTGGCGGAGCTTCAAAATGAATGTTCCCGGCTCTTTAAGTTAAGTCCAGATGAGACGCTGAAGGTCGTCCAGGAACTTTATGAAAAGAAGCTGGTGACTTATCCGAGAACGGATGCTCGTGTCCTTTCCACAGCGGTTGCCAAAGAAATTTATAAAAATATCAGCGGTCTGCGTAATTTTCAGCCTGTGTCTGATTTTGCCGCCGAAGTTCTGGAGATGGGAAGTTACAAAAATATCGCAAAGACCCGGTATGTGAATGATAAACAGATTACGGACCATTATGCCATTGTACCGACAGGACAGGGCCTTGGCGCCTTAAAATCTGTCAGCAGGACAGGATTTAGTGTATATACGGTCATTGCAAAACGATTCTTAAGTATTTTTTATCCGGCGGCTGAATATCAGAAAGTCAGTCTGGTTGCGAGCAAGGATAAGGAGCGGTTTTTTGCCAGCTTCAAAGTGCTTCTTTCTGAAGGATATTTGAAAGTGGCCGGAAGGCCGTCGGATAAATCATCGGACAGGGGAGTGACCGGAAAGTCGGCAGATAATTCTATAGAAGAGAACGAAAAAATCGACCTGGGCTTTCTGGAGCTTTTGAAAACATTGAAAAAAGGCATTTCTCTTCCAATGAAGGAATTATATATAAAAGAGGGTGAAACGACCCCGCCGAAGCGCTATAATTCGGGAAGCATGATTCTTGCCATGGAAAATGCGGGTCAGCTCATTGAGGATGAGGAACTGCGGGCCATGATCAAGGGCAGTGGTATTGGAACAAGTGCGACCCGGGCAGAGATATTAAAGAAGCTGGTGACGATTAAATATCTGGCTTTGAATAAAAAGACTCAAATCATTACGCCGACAAAACTTGGAGAGATGGTGTATGATGTGGTAGACAGTTCGCTGCGGGCACTTTTGAACCCGGAACTGACGGCCAGTTGGGAAAAGGGTCTTAATTATGTGGCGGAAGGCACCATCACACCGGAGGAATATATGGAAAAGCTGGATCATTTTGTGACTGTGCGTACGGAGTACGTAAAACGGCTGAATAACCAGTGGATGCTCCGGGAGAAGTATGAAGCAATTTCTAAGAACTATACATAAAAATGAAAAAATATAGACTTTGTAATTACAGAGTGTTAAAATGAGGGTATTTAGTGAATCAATATATAATATGGAGGTAGACTATGTGCGGCATTGTTGGATATATTGGTAAAGTCCAGGCAGCACCGATTCTTTTGGACGGCCTGGCAAAACTTGAATACAGAGGTTACGATTCGGCGGGCATTTCCGTTTTTGATGGTGAAAATATTCAGACAGTGAAAACAAAGGGAAAGATTAAAGATTTGCGGGAGTTGACCCATGACGGCACAGATCTGGCGGGAACAGTGGGCATCGGCCATACCCGGTGGGCGACTCACGGTGAACCTTCCGATGTGAATTCCCATCCCCATGTAAATGCCAGCGAGACGATTGCCGTTGTTCATAATGGTATCATTGAAAATTATCTGGAATTAAAAAACCGTCTTTTAGCTAAAGGCTATGTATTCCAGTCGGAGACAGATACGGAAGTTGTTACGCTGATGCTGGACTATTATTTTGACGGCGATTTATTAAAAACATTGTCGAAGGTCATGAGTCGTATTGAAGGTTCCTATGCCCTTGGAATCATTAATAAAGACAATCCGGATGAGATTATTGCAGTAAAAAAAGACAGTCCGCTCATTGTTGGCCTTTCCGAAGACGGCAACTATATTGCCTCTGATATTCCGGCCGTACTGAAACATACACGTAAAATCTATATTCTTGAAGACGGCGAGATTGTTAAACTGACCCGGGATAATGTGACGGTTTATAATCAGGATCTGGATGTCATTGAAAAAGAAGTAACAGAAATTCAGTGGGATGTATCTGCGGCAGAAAAGGGCGGCTACCAGCATTTCATGATGAAAGAAATCCATGAACAGCCAAAGGCAGTAAGGGATACCATTTTTCCGCGCATAAAGGAAGATGAAGTATTTATCCATGAGCTTCGTATGACCGATGAGCAGATTAAAGATTTGAAAAAAGTCTTTATTATTGCCTGTGGCTCTGCTTATCATGCCGGTGTGACAGGAAAATATGTCATTGAAGAACTGTCCCGGATTCCTGTGGAAGTGGACCTGGCTTCTGAATTCCGTTACCGGAATCCGATTCTCGAAGACAATACCCTGGCAATAATTATCAGTCAGTCCGGTGAAACAGCCGATACTCTGGCGGCCATGCGGGAAGCAAAACGGCATGGTGTCCGGACTCTGGCCATTGTTAATGTGGTCGGAAGTTCCATAGCCAGAGAAGCGGATGACGTTTTATATACATGGGCCGGACCGGAAATTGCCGTGGCAACGACAAAGGGCTATACAAGCCAGTTGTCTGCACTTTATCTGCTTGCCCTCCATTTTGGAAAGATTCGTGAAAAGATTTCCAGAAGTGATTATCTGGAAATGCTTCAGGAGCTGAAATCTCTGCCGGATAAAATTGAGCAGATGCTTCAGGATAAAGAAAAGATTCAGTATCTTGCCAACCAGTATATCGGTTTGAAGGACGTATTTTTCTTGGGCCGGGGAATTGACTATGCCAGTGCGCTGGAGGCATCCTTAAAGCTGAAGGAGATTTCTTATGTTCATTCGGAGGCTTATGCGGCCGGTGAATTAAAGCATGGCACGATCTCACTGATTGAAGACGGAACTCTCGTTGTGGCTCTGGTAACCCAGGAGCAGCTTTACGGTAAGATTGTCAGCAATATTGTAGAAGTAAAAACCCGTGGAGCCTTTGTACTGGCTGTGACCAATGAAGATAATAAAGACATTGAAAAGAATACGGACTATGTATTCTACATACCGAAAACAAATAAAAACTTTACCGGATTAATGGCAACGATTCCGATGCAGTTGTTTGCTTATTATGTGGCTGTAGCCAAAGGCTGTGATGTGGATCAGCCAAGAAACCTGGCGAAATCCGTAACGGTAGAATAGGAGAGAATCATGGAAGGTTTAATGATTAAAAACTTATATAATCTGGAGGAAACCATTGCCGCTGATTTATTTGATGGTTTGGATTATCCGTGGCAGGTCCTTCCGAAAATCGGAGAATTTATTTTAAAATTAGGCCCGACATTGCCAGAGGATGAGTATGACCAGGTGGGTGAAGATGTATGGATTGCCAAAAGTGCCACCGTATTTCCTTCGGCCTATGTACATGGACCGGCCATTATCGGTAAAGAGGCGGAAGTCCGTCATTGTGCTTTTATTCGGGGGAATGCCATTGTCGGTGAAGGCGCCGTTGTGGGAAATTCCACAGAGCTTAAAAATGTTGTGTTATTTAATAAGGTGCAGGTGCCGCATTATAACTATGTAGGCGATTCAATTTTGGGTTATAAAGTCCATATGGGTGCCGGCTCCATCACTTCAAATGTGAAAGCCGATAAAATGCTTGTAAAGGTTTCGGCCGGCAGCGAGCGGATTGAAACCGGATTAAAGAAATTCGGAGCCATGCTCGGTGATAACGTGGAAGTGGGCTGTAATGCCGTGCTGAATCCGGGGACTGTCATCGGACGGGAATCCAATGTATATCCGACATCCATGGTACGTGGTTTCGTTCCGGCCCGGAGTATATTTAAGAATACGGGAGAGGTTATTCAAAAGAAAATTGTATGATAAAATTGTATCAAAACGCTGGACGAAATCCAGGTTTTGTGAGACAATAAATATAACTATGATATCATTTTAACAATGAATACTCACCATATATTGAAAGGAGTTCTAAAATGATTTATTCACATGAAGTAGAAATGATGTGCCCGGTGGCCCAGGGTGTTGCCCATGGTGCAGCGCCGATTCCGGAAGAAGCGAAATGGGTAAAAGCAAAGGAAATTAAAGATATTTCCGGGTTTACACACGGTATTGGCTGGTGTGCACCTCAGCAGGGAACCTGCAAATTAACATTGAACGTTAAAGACGGTATCATTCAGGAAGCGCTGGTAGAGACCATCGGATGTTCCGGTATGACCCATTCAGCCGCTATGGCTTCTGAAATCCTTCCTGGACTGACCATTCTTGAAGCATTAAATACAGACCTGGTTTGTGACGCCATCAACACAGCTATGAGAGAACTGTTTTTACAGATCGTTTATGGCCGCAGTCAGTCCGCTTTCTCAGAAGACGGTTTAGCTGTTGGTGCCGGACTCGAGGACCTTGGTAAAGGACTTCGTTCTCAGGTTGGTACGATGTACGGCACATTGAAGAAAGGCCCGCGTTATCTTGAAATGACCGATGGTTATGTAACAGGCATCGCTTTGGATGAAGAAGACCAGATTATTGGTTATCAGTTCATCAATTTTGGAAAGATGATGGATTTCATCAAAGCCGGTGACGATGCAAATACGGCATTGGAAAAAGCAAAAGGTCAGTATGGCCGTGTAGACGATGCAGTTCGCATTATTGACCCTAGAAAAGAATAATTCGAGGAGGAAGAGAAATGGCTTTATTTGAATCATATGAAAGAAGAATTGATAAAATCAACTCTGTGCTGAACAGCTATGGTATCGCTTCCATCGAAGAAGCAGAAAAGATTACAAAGGATGCCGGACTGGACGTTTATGCACAGGTTAAAAAAATCCAGCCGATCTGTTTTGAAAATGCTTGTTGGGCATATACGGTAGGTGCTGCTATCGCGATCAAAAAAGGATGTAAGAGAGCAGCAGATGCTGCCGCAGCTATTGGTGAAGGACTTCAGGCATTCTGTATTCCTGGTTCCGTTGCCGATCAGCGTAAGGTAGGTCTTGGACACGGTAACCTTGGAAAGATGCTTCTGGAAGAAGAAACCGAATGCTTCTGCTTCCTGGCTGGACATGAATCCTTTGCTGCTGCAGAAGGCGCTATCGGTATTGCTGAAAAGGCAAACAAAGTTCGTCAGAAACCACTGCGTGTTATCTTAAATGGTCTTGGAAAGGATGCAGCACAGATTATTTCCAGAATTAATGGCTTTACATATGTAGAAACAGAGATGGATTATTATACAGGCGAAGTAAAAGAAGTATTCCGTAAGGCATACTCCACAGGACTTCGTTCCAAAGTAAACTGCTATGGCGCCAACGATGTTACCGAAGGTGTTGCCATCATGCACAAAGAGGGCGTTGACGTTTCTATTACAGGAAACTCCACCAACCCCACCCGTTTCCAGCATCCGGTAGCAGGTACATATAAGAAAGAATGTATCGAAATGGGCAAAAAATACTTCTCCGTTGCTTCCGGCGGTGGTACAGGCCGTACCCTTCATCCGGACAACATGGCAGCAGGCCCTGCATCCTATGGTATGACAGATACAATGGGACGTATGCACTCCGATGCTCAGTTCGCAGGTTCCTCTTCCGTACCGGCTCACGTTGAAATGATG
>CABRLU010000064.1 GCA_902471845.1 uncultured Lachnospiraceae bacterium
AAAGATTTCGGATATACTTTGGGTGCAGATGGGAATATTTCTCGTCACATTGCCCATCCTGCTGTGGCACATGTATGAAGTTCCGTTGATGGGATTTTTTTATAACTTTTTTATGATTCCTCTGGTTTCTCTGATTGTTCCGACGGCCTTTGCGGCCGGACTGATCGGAATCAGCCATATGCCAATACTGACTGGGGCGGCCTGGAAGGTGATGTGGGGAATCGATCAGCTTTTAAAGTGGATTCATAAGCTTCCTTCCTCTGCTTTGATTTGCGGAAGGCCTCAGTGGCGTCAGATATTGCTGTTCAGCATCTTTATGTTCATGGCTCTTTGGCTTTTACGTCGAAAACCAGTAGGCCGTAAAAAAACCGTCAAAAGCATGCTCTTTGCCGTAATACTGGCTGTGGGCTGCTTTATTTTAATGTTTGTCCGGGAAAGGACGGACCAGATTTTATGTATGGATGTGGGGCAGGGAGACGGCATTTGTATTCTCGGAAAAGACGGACAGGCTGTATTGGTGGATGGCGGAAGTTCGGATGTAAAGAAACTTTACCAGTACCGGATTGAACCGATGCTTAAATATTACGGAGTAAGAAAAATAGATGCCTGGTTTGTCACCCATGGAGATTCGGATCATGTATCTGGTATCGAAGAAGCATTGGATAGCAGTAGGATTTCTGTTAAACAGGTGATTTTACCGGAGATTTCCGAAGATGAGACGCTGGATGAAATTCGAAGGTCCGCCGGAGAAAAAAGTATTCCGGTCCGGACTATCCGGCCGGGGGACCAGCTAAAGGCCGGGAATTTCAGGATGACCTGCCTCTATCCAAAAGCCGAATGGAGCCTGAAGGATAAAAACAATAATTCTCTTGTTTTGTTTTTATCACGAAGAATGGGTGAAAAGGATTTTAGGATGTTGCTTATGGGAGATTTGGAGAGTGAGGGAGAAGCTTTACTCCTTGAAAAGAACGGGGCGCTGGATTGCGATGTACTTAAGGTTGGGCATCATGGTTCATCCGGGGCGACTTCCATGAATTTTCTGGAAGCGGTAATGCCGGAATGGGCTTTTATATCCTGTGGGGCAGATAATCGTTATGGTCATCCCCATGTCGAAACTCTGGAGCGGCTGGAGAGAGCGGGATGTCAATATCTGACGACAGCCAGGCAGGGAGCTTTAATTCTTCGTTTTTCTTCCGGAGATTACCAGGTCCTGGCCTGGAAGAAAATAAGAAAATATTAACACGAGACTTTAAGATATGGTATACTGCCTATATATGATGATTTATTTGAAAAATCCGTGTGGGGAGAGAAAGGGGCGGACCTTTACGAAGAAATGATGAAACGTTATTGTAAGCACTGCGGTCTTACATATGCCGGAATGTTGGCGGAAAGACAGAGAAACTTAAAAGAACCATTTATGAATGAAGCAAAAGAAGGGCATGCAAGAGGGTTTGCAAAATCCTTTCTGTAAAGTGGTGAAAAGGAGAGAAGGACGTGAAAATACTTAGTCAGCATATAAAGTCCGGAGAATTTAAGCCGGTATATTTGATTTACGGGACGGAGGATTATCTGCGGAAACAATACCGGGATAAAATGAGACAGGCCATTGTCGGCGATGACACAATGAACTACAGCTATTTTGAGGGGAAGGGAATTTCTGTTAAAGAGCTGATCGATCTGGGGGAAACGCTGCCCTTTTTCAGTGAACGGCGTCTGATTGTTGTGGAAAACAGCGGCTTTTTTTCATCGGCTCAGGATGAATTGGCGGCCTATCTGAAAGAGCTGCCGGAGACGACCTGTTTTGTTTTCGTCGAGAAAGACGTGGATAAGCGGAATAAATTATTTAAAGCGGTTTCCTCCCTCGGATATGCGGCCAATATGACACCGCCGGATGAGCGGACGCTGATGCGGTGGATTGCCGGACTTTTAAAGGGCGAAGGCCGTCAGATGTCGGAGAGTACGCTGCGTTATTTCCTGGAACGAATTGATACAGATATGGAAAATATACGCCGGGAGCTGGACAAGCTGGTCGTTTATACGGATGGTCGGGAAGAAATTGTTCGGGAAGATATCGATGCGGTCTGCACGGTCTATACGGAGAGTCAGGTGTTTGACATGGTAAAGGCGGTAGCGGAAAAGCAGCAGGCGAAGGCCTTACAGCTTTATTATGAGTTGATTGGACAGAAAGAGGCGCCGATGCGGATTCTTTATTGGATCACACGTCAGTTTAATCAGCTCTATCAGATGAAAGATCTGCAGAGTAAGGGTTATCCGGACCATGTGATTGCTGAACGCATGGGGGTCCGGGATTTTGTTGTACGAAAAAATAAAGCCCTGTGTCAGCACTTTTCCCTGGCAGAGCTTCGTCAGGCGGTGGAAATCTGCGTGGAACGGGAAGAAGATGTGAAAACAGGGCGTTTGAACGACCGCATGGCCGTAGAATTATTGATTGTACGTTTTTCGGTATAGAGCCGGAAAGGGCCTGAAATTCAAAGCAGGCCGTCCATATATTGACAAAAAATGTTTGAAAGTTCACTGTCGTTTTCTGTCATACCGCCCGAATACCACCGAATCAGGAGACGGAAAAGGGCGCCGGAAAACAGATAGGCCGGATAGGTCCGGCGGCGGTCCAGAGACGGAAAATGTGGGCAGGAGAGGATGAACTGGTCGAGGCTTTCCTGAATCTGACTGTCCATACCTGCCTGGTGGAGAAGATTGAAAATGGCCGCGTTTTCTCTGGCGACATGGAAGAAAGCGGTCATGACACGGCGTGTCGGTGTATGGCCGGGGATGGCATTGATTTCTTCGGAAAAACGGTCCATCAAATCTTTTAGACTTCCGGTCAGGATGTCTTCTTTGCTGTCAAAATTCCGGTAGTAGGAAACACGGGAAACTCCGGCGCGGGCTGTAATCTCAGAGACTGAGATAGCCTCAAAATTTTTTTCCCGCATTAAATCAATAAGCGCGTTGACAATACTGTTTTTGACATGCAGATTTGCTTCCTTCCGTTTATCCATTTCTATTTCTCCTTTGTAAAAACTTTCAACTATATGATACAAGTGTAGCATTTAAAAAGAGGGAAGTCAACACGACTTCCTTTTTTCAGTCCGTGTTTTTTGAATGGACAATGGATATAAATTTTTTGATCAGTGAGTTTTTAGAGGTGTTTTTATGAAAAGTTCCGTAAGAAATCGGCTCGTATCCGGATAGAGGGATAAAAGCAAGTTCCGAATCTATGGAGGCTTTATCCGGAAGGATTGCAAAGCCGTATCCGGCTTTGACCAGTGAGAGCATTACCTGCAGATTTTCACAGTAATAGGCAGAATCCGGCAGGAATTTGTTTGCCAGCCGATTTTGAATGTCGGCCGCCTTTGACGGAATTTCATAAGAATTACATATAATAATATTTTCTGAAAGCAGTTCTTTTTCGTTCACTTCATTTTTTTGTGCGTAGGGATGTCCGACTGGAACAACACAACAGATTGGAATTTCAGTGAGTTCCCGATAAATGACACCATCCCGCACAGGAATATCATCTTTAAATCCAAAGAGTATATCAATTTCGCCATGAATAAAAAGATTTAGAATCGATCGATATGGAATGACCCGGACAAAGGGATGCAGTTCGGGCATTTGCAGCCTGCACTGAGAGAGGGTTTTGGACAAGGTGATCAGATTGGATTCGTTGCTGCAGCCGATTGAAATAATCTGAATATTGGATTGACTATGATTTTGTATTTTATGGGCAGCAATCTGCAGTCGTTTAAGAATTTCCTTGGCGTCGTCGAGAAAACTGATTCCCGCCGGAGTAAGGGCTACGGTTCTGGTTGAACGGTGAAATAATTTGGTTCCCAGTTCATCTTCAAGCGAATTAATCTGACGTGAAACTGCGGACTGGGTAATGTTCAAAACCTCGGCAGCCCGTGCAAAATTCAGGTTTTCGGCGACCTGAACGAAGCTTTCTAACTGTTGTGTGTTCATTGATGTACCTCCTTGATTGATGCGTTTTCGTCATTAATAATACCATTGTTTCACTTCACTTTCAAGGAATATGTGTGTAATATTATCTTGAAAGCAAACATTTTGCTTGCGTAGGAAATGCATTGGTCCTTGAATGGCTTAAAGGCGGCAGACAGGAGGTGAATCATGGAGGAGATTCAGTATTCGAAATGGATACTTGGTTTAGCAAATCAAATTCGTCGGTTTTATAATGCTTCGACAGGGAATAACGGAGCACAGGCGCGAATTCTTTACTTCGTACTGGAGAATTATCGTGACAGAGATATTTATCAGAAAGATATTGAAGAGGAACTGAATATTCGAAGTGCTGCAATATCGACAAATTTAAAGAAGCTGGAAGAACAAAAACTGATTGCCCGGAAAAAAGTCCCTTGTGATGACCGATTGAAAAAGATTTGTCCCACTCCTGCGGCTATTCGTATGAAGGATGAAGTTGATCGGGACATTCAGCTGGTAGAAGATAAACTGACATCCGGAATCAGCAAAAAAGATTTAGATAATTTTTTGAAAGTAACACAGAAAATGACCAATAATATGACATGATCACACAGAAAGGATAGAAAATTATGGAAACAATTGCAAAGATTAAATTACTTGAAAGACGGCTGGAAGTGTTGACTGCCAGAGAGAAGGAAAACCAGGGAGTATGCCGGAGAATACGGCGTGATATCAGAAATTTGAAGAAAAAAATGTAGGATAAAACAGTAACAGGAGCTTACTGAAAAGGATATTCAGGAGGCAGAATAAAATGAAAAATATGATAATTACCATTGGACGTCAATATGGCAGCGGCGGCCGAGAAATAGGAGAAAAACTTGCTGGTGAGTTGGGGTTTGACTATTATGACACAATGCTTTTGGAAAAATCTTCTGAGGGCAGCGGTTTATCACAGCGCATTATAGAGGAATATGATGAACGGCTTACAAATAAATGGCTTAATCTGGCAATAACCGGCGGTGCACAGGATGTAAATCATCTGCCGCTTCCTCTGAGGGTAATCTTATCCCAGTTTGAAGTTATTGAGAAGATAGGAAAAAAGGGTTCGGCAGTAATCGTCGGACGTTGTGCAGATTATGTTTTACATGAGCAAAAGAATGTTTTTTCTGTTTTTGTTCACGCAGAAACGGGACGGAGAATTGCCCGTGTTGCCGAGAGAAATCATATCAGTATGGAAGAGGCAAAAAAAAGAATAAGGAACACGGATAAACAGCGTGCTTCCTACTACAATTACTATACAGACAAAAAATGGGGAGTTTCCGACAGCTACAATATTTGCATAGACAGCGGCCTGTTTGGCATAGATGGTGCGGTTGCTCTGTTGAAAAACTGCGTTCAGTCGCTTTAAGCAGGTGAAATCAGATGAAAAACTATGATTGCGGAAAAGATATGTGGAATGACATTTATGCCGAGAGTAAACCCGTCGATTTGAGACATACAAGGTTGAGCGTAGAGCCGCTTTTCGATACATGTTTAATGATGTTCGCTGAAAAGACAGACTGTGTGCTGGATTTTGGCTGTGGGACCGGAGATATTTTATTTCAGTACGCTCAATATAAGAGAAATAGTAAGGGCGTTGGCGTTGATTCGGCGGGGAAGGGCATTGCCTTTGCCAAGGCGACGGCCAGAATGAGCGGATACAGAAATCTTCATTTTTTTGAAGGGGATGAATGCTTTTTAGATACCTTTGAACCGGGACGGTTCGATGGAATCATCCTGTCCAATGTGTTGGATGTTATGCCGGAAAGTATCGGTTATGACACGGCGCTCAAGCTGGATCGTGTATTGAAAGACGGGGGATACTGGTTTATTAAGTTGAATCCGTTCTATTCAGCAGAAGAGCTGGATGAGATGGCCTATGAGGAAATGGGCCCGCATATGTATGGAGAAAATGGAATTTTGCGGTTAAAACAGGAACCTACGCCGTACTGGATGGAAATTTTTAATAAGATCGGACAAATAGAGAGATATGTGGAATTTCCTTATGAATGGCAGCCCGGAATGAATCGTATCTTTATGATTAAAAAGTGCCGGAGTTCATTGACTTAGAGTGTTCACAACTTTTTCACAAATAAATTAGCACTCAACTCTTGACAGTGCTAATTATATATGTTATAGTACAGATAGAACAAAGATAAAAGATATATAACGAAAGGAGTAATGACATATGTTGATGCCTAGTATTTTTGGAGAAAGTTTATTTGATGATTTGATGGATTTATCATTTCCTAGAGTGGGAAGAACAGCTCATAATGGAAATGTACAGAATGTGATGAAAACAGATGTGAAGGAAACAGAGCAGGGATATGAAATCGATATCGATCTGCCGGGATTTAAAAAAGAAGATGTTAAAGCCCAGTTGAAAAATGGATATTTGACGATTCAGGCTTCTCAAAATGTAAATAACGATCAGAAGAATGACGAAGGAAAATATATTCGCAGAGAACGTTTTTCAGGATCCGTAAGCCGGAGCTTTTATGTAGGTGAAAAAGTGAAGGAAGAAGATATCCATGCGAAGTTCGAGGATGGAATTTTGAAACTGACCTTACCGAAAGAAGATGCGCATAAGGTTGAACAGAATAATTACATTGCAATTGAAGGTTAAAATGGGGCAGGTGCTGTTATAGCGGAATGGTTCTGGCGGAAGCATGAACAGCATCTGCGCTTCCTCCTTATGTTGGGGCTGATGTACAGTCTGGGTATACCAGATGGACACGGCCCCCTTATTAAATTGCAGGAGGACAGCATTGAACATAGAAAGGTATGGTGAGATATATGAATATAAAACCATTGGGAGACAGAGTTGTATTGGAGCAGAAGGAAGCTGAAGAAACGACAAAATCCGGAATCATTATTCCGGACAGTGCAAAAGAGAAACCTCAGGAGGCTGTTGTTGTGGCGGTTGGGCCAGGAAAATATTCCGATGGTAAACTGGAGCCTGTTTCTGTAAAAGAAGGAGATATGGTAATCTATTCAAAATATGCAGGTACCCAGATTAAGTATGGCGATAAAGAATATACCATTGTTTCTGAGAGCGATATTATTGCGAAAATAGAATAACTGAGAAAGAAGGATGAAGATTATGGCAAAGGATATATGCTTTGATACAGATGTAAGAAAGAAAATGGAGGCAGGCGTAAATAAGCTTGCAGATACGGTAAAAATCACTTTGGGGCCTAAAGGAAGAAATGTGGTTCTGGATAAGACCTATGGCGCTCCTTTGATTACAAATGACGGAGTGACGATTGCAAAGGAAATTGAACTGGAAGACCGTTATGAAAATATGGGCGCCCAGTTAGTCAAGGAGGCGGCAACAAAAACGAACGATGTGGCCGGTGACGGAACCACAACAGCTACAGTCCTGACCCAGGCTATGGTCAATGAAGGAATGAAAAATATTGCGGCCGGAGCTAATCCGATCATTCTGAGACGCGGAATGAAAAAAGCAGCGGATGCGGTACAGGAATCAATCGTAGGAATGAGCCATCCTGTGACAGGTAAAGAGCATATTGCAAGGGTTGCTGCAGTTTCTTCAGGCAGTGAGGAAGTGGGACAGATGATCGCAGATGCCATGGAAAAGGTTGGCGAGAACGGTGTGATCACCATTGAAGAGTCCAAGACGATGAATACAGAAATCGAAGTTGTGGAAGGAATGCAGTTTGATAAGGGTTATCTTTCCGGTTACATGTGTAATGATCAGGAAAAGATGACGGCAAATATGGATAAACCGTATATTCTCGTTACGGATAAAAAGGTGTCGAATATTAAAGATATTCTTCCGCTTCTGGAACAGATCATGCAGTCGGGAAGCCGTTTGCTGATCATTGCAGATGATGTGGAAGGCGAGGCGCTTACCACGCTGATCGTCAATAAATTACGGGGAACCTTAGATGTTGTTGCGGTAAAAGCTCCGGGATATGGAGATAATCGGAAAGCAATGCTGGAAGATATCGCAGTTCTTACAGGTGCCGAGGCAGTTCTGGATGATCTGGGAATGCAGCTGAAAGATGTGACAATGGGCATGCTCGGCCGTGCAGAATCGGTGAAAGTAACCAAGGATCATACGGTCATCATCGGCGGTCAGGGCGGAAAGGCAGAAATAGAGGAACGTGTAAACAGTCTTAAACGCCAGGCTTCTGAGACCACGTCGGAATATGATAAAGAAAAGCTTGTGGAGCGTATCGCAAAATTAGGTGGAGGCGTCGCTGTCATTAAGATTGGAGCGGCTACGGAAACCGAAATGCAGGAAGCCAAATATCGTTTGGAGGATGCCTTAAATGCGACCAGAGCAGCGGTTGAGGAAGGCGTCATCGCAGGCGGAGGTTCCGCATATATCCATGCGGAGAAAGATTTGGATAAGGTTATTGGATCACTGAGCGGTGATGAAAAGACCGGTGCTCAGATTGTGGCGAAAGCTCTGGAAGCACCGCTTCGGGCAATCGTTGAAAATGCCGGTCTTGAGGGGGCAGTTATTATAAATAAAGTAAAAGAATCCGCAGTCGGCACGGGCTTTGACGCAGCGAATGAGCAATATGCCGATATGGTAAAAATAGGTGTTATTGATCCGGTAAAAGTGACGAGAAGCGCATTAAGTCATGCTGTCAGTGTTGCATCGACACTTCTTACCACAGAAGCAGCGGTTGCTGATATTAAAGAAGCTGTACCAGCAGCGTCTGCGGGAAGTCCGGAAGTATACTAAAACGTGTAATGCGGGGATAGTCGAGAGACTGTTCCCGCATTTGTTTTGGAAAATAAAAGTAGTAAGGAGGAAAAGAGATGGTGAAAATACTGTTTGGGCAGGTAAAGCAATATAAAAAGGTATCCCTGCTTACCCCTTTGTTTACAGCGTTGGAAGTATTTATGGAAGTGCTCATTCCGTTTGTTATGGCGTCAATCATTGACAAAGGGATTACTTCCGGGAACATAAAAGCAGTATATGGTTATGGCGGGCTGATGCTGGTACTGGCGTTTTTGAGTCTTTTGTTTGGCGTTTTGGCAGGCAAATACGGTGCCGAGGCATCTACCGGTTTTGCTGCAAATCTGAGAGAAGCCATGTATGAGAATATACAGACTTTTTCATTTTCAAATATTGATAAATTCAGTACGGCGGGATTAGTGACGCGAATGACGACCGATGTGACGAATGTACAGATTGCGTTTCAGATGCTTCTTCGGATTACGGTACGGTCTCCGCTGATGCTTTTAAGCAGTATGTGTATGTGTTTTCTTATCAATCGCAGATTGAGCAGTATCTTTCTTGTGGCAGTTTTTGTGCTGGCTCTGGTGCTGCTGCTTATTATGAGCAGGACACTTCGCATTTATGACCAGGTATTCCATAAATATGATGAGCTGAATGCCAGCGTACAGGAAAATATATCTGCAATCCGTGTTGTAAAGGCATTTGTAAGAGAGGACTATGAAAAGACAAAGTTCAGTAAGGCTGCAGATACGCTGTCCAATCTCGGCAAAAAGGCAGAGGTTATTCTGGCTTTAAATAATCCGGTGATGATGTTGGTAGTATATGGATGTATTATTTCATTGTCCTGGTTCGGTGCACACTATATCGTGATCGGCGATCTGACGACGGGAGAACTGACTTCCCTGTTCAGCTATGTTATGGGTGTTTTGATGTCTCTGATGATGTTATCAATGGTCTTTGTTATGCTGACAATGAGTGTGGCCAGCGGAAGACGTATTGCAGAGGTGTTGAACGAAAAGGCAGATCTGACCAATCCGGAGCAGCCGGACAAGGTAATACAGGATGGAAGTATTGACTTTGACCACGTGAGTTTTTCTTATAAACAGGGAAGCGGTGAGGATACTCTGCAGGATATTGATATCCATATTTATTCCGGTGAGACCGTCGGTGTCATCGGAGGCACTGGCTGCGGAAAGTCCAGTATGGCGAATCTGATCAGTCGTCTGTATGATGTGGATAAAGGACGTGTTCTGGTCGGTGGCAAGGATGTGCGGACCTACGACATGGAAACCTTAAGAAATCAGGTCGCGGTGGTATTGCAGAAGAATGTCCTGTTTTCTGGAACAATTCTGGATAATCTGCGTTGGGGAAAGGAAGATGCTACGGAAGAAGAGTGCCGGGAAGCCTGCCGCCAGGCCTGCGCAGATGAGTTTATTGAAAAGTTCCCGGAAGGTTATCATACCTGGATTGAGCAGGGGGGAAGTAATGTTTCCGGCGGACAGAAACAGAGACTTTGTATTGCCAGGGCTCTTTTAAAGAAACCAAAGGTATTGATTCTGGACGATTCTACCAGTGCGGTGGACACGGCGACGGATGCCCGGATAAGGGAGGCATTTGCAAAGAAAATTCCGGGTACCACAAAACTTATTATTG
The DNA here is from genome assembly GCA_902471845.1 of uncultured Lachnospiraceae bacterium. Classification (GTDB taxonomy): domain Bacteria; phylum Bacillota; class Clostridia; order Lachnospirales; family Lachnospiraceae; genus Frisingicoccus. The sequence continues at coordinate 10,370 of CABRLU010000064.1, forward strand.
CCCAGAGAATTTCCAGCGTTCAGGATGCGGACCGAATTCTTGTATTGGAGGATGGACGGGTCTCAGGATTTGATACCCATGAAAATCTTTTAAAGACGAATCAGATTTATCGGGAAATTTACGATACGCAGATGAAGAGCGGCGGTGATTTTGACCAGCCATCTTTAGATAATACCCATATGAGAAAGGATGTGTGAGCAGATGAAAAAGGAAGAACATACAAAGAAAAATCAGCGCCGTATATTCTTAAGACTGTTGAAATATATGTTGATGAACTATAAGTTTTCATTTTTATGTGTGGTCATTTGTATTCTGGGAACAGCCCTGGCTACGCTCCGGGGCACACTGTTTATGCAGACTTTGATTGATGATTATATCGTGCCTCTGACAAAGGCGCAGGTCCCGGATTTTGGTCCGCTGGCCCGGGTTCTGCTTGGTATGGTCGGAGTTTATGCCGTCGGCATTATCTGTGCCTATACATCAAATAGAATTATGGTCAATATCACTCAGGGTGTTATGAGAAAACTCAGGAAAGATTTATTTACTCATATGGAATCTTTGCCAATCCGGTATTTTGATACCCATGCCCATGGCGATATCATGTCCGTGTACACAAACGATGTGGATACACTGCGTCAGGTCATCAGTCAGAGTATTCCCCAGTTTATTAACTCAGCCGTTACCCTGATAGCTACATTTATCAGTATGGTAGTACTCAGCGTTCCGCTGACGGTACTTGCAGTGATCATGGTCGGCGTCATGCTTGTTACGGCATCCCGGTTTGGACGAAAATCGTCGGTGTATTTCAGAAAACAGCAGAGAGAGCTAGGAATTGTCAATGGCTATATTGAAGAGATGATGGAAGGGCAGAAGGTTGTCAAAGTATTCTGTCATGAAGAGGAGAGTCTGGAGCAGTTTCGGAAGATTAACCAGGAGCTTCGGGAAAGTTCCAATCAGGCACAGGCCATATCGAATATTATGATGCCGGTAAATGCCAATTTGGGAAATATCAGTTATGTATTGTGTGCAGTGGCCGGAGCTTTATTGGCACTTAATGGACACTATGGATTGACATTGGGAACGCTTGTTTCCTTCTTAAACCTGAACAAAAATTTTAATCAGCCAATTACTCAGCTCAGTCAGCAGATGAATAGTATTATTATGGCGATCGCCGGAGCAGAAAGGGTTTTTGCACTTCTAGATGAGAAACCGGAACCGGATGAAGGCTGTGTGGAACTGGTCAATGCAAAAGAAAATGCAGAGGGCGTTTTAACAGAGACAGAGGAACGCACCGGAATCTGGGCGTGGAAATATCCTCATAAAGATGATAGAGATGTGACTTATACAAAGGTGGAAGGAAAAGTAACCTTTGATAGGGTGGATTTTGGGTATGATAATGAAAAAATCGTTCTTCACGATATCAATTTATATGCAGAGCCAGGGCAGAAGATCGCTTTTGTGGGAAGTACGGGAGCAGGCAAGACGACTATTACAAATCTTATCAATCGTTTTTACGATATACAGGACGGAAAAATCCGTTATGACCATATCGATATCGGTGAAATCAAAAAAGACAGTCTGCGCCGGTCGTTGGGGATGGTATTACAGGATACCCA
>CABRLU010000065.1 GCA_902471845.1 uncultured Lachnospiraceae bacterium
TCATACATGCCCTTCGGGCGGGCGCGCTCCGTCAGGCTTCGCGCGATAAGGTCTTTAATCCTGATCAGGAACGAAAATCCACTGTTTAAATGAATAAAATTATGATAAAATGAAGGAGCAATATGCATGGAAGAAAAGAAAGCATTAAAAGATTTAAACCTTATAAACCGTTTTTTATTTGCAGAAGTTATGGATGATCCGGAGGTGAATCAGGATGCCCTGAGCATTATTCTGGGACAGAATATCCGGCTGCTTTCATCACCTCAGACAGAGAAAGAGCATAGAGTGTCACCTTTGGCGAAATCCATACGAATGGATGTATTTTCTGTGTCCGAGGAGGGAACTGTCTATGATATGGAGGCTCAAAGTACATACCAGACGGATTTACAGAAACGGAGCAGATATTATCAGTCGCTGATGGACAGTTCATTGCTGGAACCGGGGGTTGACAACTATAATCAGTTAAATGATTCTTATATCATTGTCATAGCGGATTATGATATCTTTGGTCTTGAAAAGTATTGTTATACCTTTAAAGCAATGTGTGAAGAACATTCATCGTTATCTTTGGGGGATGGTGCTGTACGGATTTTTCTGAATACCCGGGGAAAGAATGAAAGTGAGGTTTCCGATGAACTGGTCGAGTTTCTTCATTATATGGAAAATACAACGGATAAGGTTGCGTCAGAAACAGGCAGTGAACGTATTCAGCGAATTCATGAACGGGTGAATAAGGCGAAGAGAAGCGAGGCGGTAGGAATGAGATTTATGCGGGAGATGGAAGAGCGAAATGCAGCCAGAGTGGAAGGACGTATGGAAGGTCGCAAGGAAGGACGTATAGAAGGACGCATGGAAGTCCGACGGGAGGATATTTTAAAGTTGCTGGCAAATCTGGGCGATGTGCCGGATAATCTTACAGAACAGATTCAGGGCCAGAAGGATGAAGATGTTCTGATGAACTGGTTATTACTGGCGGCAAAAGCAGAATCCATTGAAGACTTTGCAAGTGAAATACGAAAGTAGAATGATGAGATGAATATACGAAAGATAAGAAAAGCCATGATATCGACTCAGGTGAATTAACTGAACTATCGATAGTCATGGCTTTGTTTTTAAAAAGGTGATGAATTAGCAAACACCCTGTGCAAGCATAGCGTCGGCAACTTTTTTGAATCCGGCAATGTTTGCACCGGCAACGAAGTCGTCTTCTACGCCGTAAGCTTTTGCAGCGTCATCGATGTTGTGGAAGATGTTTACCATGATGCCGCGGAGTTTTTCATCAACTTCTTCGAAGCTCCAGCTCAAACGCATGCTGTTCTGGGACATTTCCAGTGCAGAAGTAGCAACGCCGCCGGCATTAGAAGCTTTGCCCGGAACGAAGTAAATCTTGTTAGCCTGGAGATATTCTGTAGCTTCGAGGGTTGTAGGCATGTTAGCACCTTCAGCAACAACTTTGCATCCGTTAGCAACAAGTGCTTTTGCATCATCCAGATGAAGTTCGTTCTGTGTTGCGCATGGCAGAGCAACATCACAAGGAACAGTCCATACGCCTGTACCTTCATGGTATACAGCTTCCGGATGTTTTTCAACATATTCTTTAATACGTCCGCGACGTATTTCTTTAATATCTTTAACAAGGTCAAGATCGATACCATTTTCATCGTAAATCCAGCCGTTGGAGTCGCTGAGTGTAACAACTTTAGCACCGAGCTGAGTTGCTTTTTCTGTAGCATAGATGGCTACGTTACCAGCACCGGATACAGCAACTGTTTTGCCTTCTAATGTATCGCCTTTGCATTTTAATAATTCATCTACAAGGTAAACGAGACCATATCCTGTAGCTTCAGTACGAGCCAGAGAACCGCCATAGGTCAGACCCTTACCTGTGAGAACACCTTCGGAGAGGTTACGGATACGTTTATACTGTCCGTAGAGGAAGCCAATCTCACGTCCGCCAACACCGATATCACCGGCTGGAACATCTGTATCAGCACCGATATGACGGCACAATTCTGTCATAAAGCTCTGGCAGAAAGCCATAACTTCGCGGTCAGATTTTCCCTTTGGATCAAAATCGGAACCGCCCTTGCCGCCGCCGATTGGAAGACCTGTCAGAGAGTTTTTGAAAATCTGTTCAAAACCAAGGAATTTGATAATGCTCAGGTTTACGGATGGATGGAAGCGAAGTCCGCCCTTGTATGGTCCGATGGCACTGTTAAACTGTACACGATAACCACGATTCACCTGAACTTTTCCATTGTCATCTACCCATGGAACACGGAACATAATCACACGCTCTGGCTCTACGATACGTTCCAGAAGGGATGCGTCCTGGTATTTTGGTTCATTGTCCACAACCAGTTTCAGAGAATTCATAACTTCTGTAACGGCCTGAATGAATTCCGGTTCATTTGGATTCTTTTTGATAACACTTTCAATGATGCTGTCAGTATAAGACATAAGATTTTTCCTCCTTGAATAGTTTGTGTTGTATGTGTTAAATTTTAGTGCAATTATATTATAGTTTTTTTGGAAATTCAATACTTTAATGGAATAAAATTGAAAAAAATGTAAAACGAAGTATTAAAAAGTACATCGTGTATTGATTCGTATTGAAAAGTCGAAAATTGCGAAAAATTTTCCTTTATTTATTGATATTTTAGTGTATAATGAAAATATCTGCGAGCGCGTCTAATCTTAATTTTCCCAGGAAATTGAAACAATATGTACATAATTGAAGGAGGATACTTATGAACGAAAAGTACGCAACTTTGTCGCTGGTTCAGTTAAAAGAGCTGGCAAAATCACAGGGTGTTAAAAATGTATCCACAATGAGGAAAGCGCAGCTGGTTCAGCTTATGGGTGAACTGGAGGAGAAATATAATAGAGAAAAAAATGAATCTCGGGAGGAACAGAATCATCGGGAAAAGAGTGACGTCCGAGAAGAGAAGAGTCACCGGGAAAAGAGTGAAGTCCGAGAGGAGAAGAGTCATCGGGAGAAAAGCGAAGTTCGAGAAGAGAAAAGTCATCGGGAAAAGGGCGAAATTCAGGAAGAAAAGAGAATGGATCATTCAGCGGAGTCTTCCGGAGACGGGGCTGATATGCGTATGGACAGTTCACTTGAATCACTGGACAGCGGTCAGATTGCCCATGGTATTTTAGAAGTACTGTCGGATGGTTATGGATTTATCCGGTGTGAAAATTATCTGCCGGGCCCGAATGATGTCTATGTTTCACCGGCCCAGATTCGGCGTTTTAATATGAAGACAGGCGATATCATCGCAGGAAATATTCGGGTAAAAACACAGAATGAGAAGTTCAGTGCATTATTATATGTAAGATCTGTCAATGGCATGCATCCGGGGGAAGCTACCCGGCGTATGAATTTTGAAGATATGACACCGATTTTCCCGGAAGACAGGATTCGACTTGAAACGGTGCGTTCCAGTGTGCCGATGCGGATTATGGATCTGGTATCTCCGATTGGCAAGGGGCAGCGTGGAATGATCGTATCGCCGCCAAAGACCGGTAAGACAACACTGCTGAAACAGATTGCCAAAGCGGTAACGCTGAATCATCCGGAGATGAATCTGATCATTCTGCTGATTGATGAACGTCCGGAGGAAGTAACGGATATTCGGGAGTCGATCGTGGGTAAGAACGTGGAGGTTATTTATTCCACATTTGATGAACTGCCGGAGCATCATAAGCGGGTATCTGAGATGGTTCTTGAACGGGCGAAGCGTCTTGTGGAGCATAAGAAGGACGTCGTTATTCTTCTGGATAGTATTACACGTTTGGCGAGGGCTTACAATTTGACGGTGCCGCCGAGCGGACGTACATTATCCGGTGGTCTGGACCCGGCAGCTCTGTATATGCCGAAGAAGTTCTTTGGCGCGGCCCGGAACATGCGGGAGGGTGGCAGTTTAACTGTACTGGCGACAGCTTTGGTGGAGACCGGAAGCAAGATGGATGATGTGGTTTTTGAAGAGTTTAAGGGAACCGGTAACATGGAGCTGGTGCTTGACCGGAAATTATCTGAAAAACGAATCTTCCCTGCGGTAGATATCACCCGTTCCGGAACGCGGCGTGAAGAACTGCTTTTAACAAAGGAAGAGCTGGAGGCTGCCTATTCTATGAGGAAGGCGTTAAATGGCATGAAATCAGACGAAGCGCTGGAACGTATTCTTGACATGTTTATGCATACGGAAGATAATAAAGCTTTTGTTTCAATGATAAAACGAACAAAAATATTTTAGAAGGAAGTTTTAGTCGAAGAGGCGAAGATTTTTGAAAAAAAAGCTTGAAAGCATTTCTCAACCATGCTATAATAAAAAAGCTGTTTTTATAATGAACAAAATTGATTCGTCAGTTTTATAATTTATAATAAGAAAGTTTGAGCGAGGTGAAAAACATGAGAGAAGGAATTCATCCAAAATATTATCAGGCAAAAGTAACTTGCAACTGCGGTAATGAATTTGTAACCGGTTCAACAAAACCAGAAATTCACGTAGAAATTTGTTCTAAATGCCATTCTTTCTATACAGGTCAGCAGAAAGCTGTTGCAGCTCGTGGCCGTATTGATAAATTTAATCGTAAGTATGGTATTACTCAGGAATAAGAGGAATGTTACAGGTAAGGTTGAGGTTTTTAAAAAATCTCAACCTATTTTTCTATAGAGGTATGACATTATGAAGTATGCAAATATTGGCGGTCAGGCTGTTATGGAAGGGGTCATGATGCGTCATAAAGACCGGTATGCGGTAGCTGTCCGTAAGGAGAACCATGAAATTGAAGTGAAGTCGGACGAGCATATCAGTTATGGCAAACGATTGCATGTCTCCGGAATACCGATTATTCGCGGTGCGGTTGCTTTTGTGGATTCCCTTGTTCTGGGGATGCAGACGCTGACCTGGTCCGCTTCTTTTTTTGAAGAGGAGGAGCCGGAGACGGCTGCCGGAAAGGAAGAAAATGGGTCATCGGTGACCTCCGGGGAGAATGAGAAGCCCTCAGACAAGCTGTTTATGACATTGACGGTGATACTTTCTCTGGCGCTGTCCATCGGACTGTTTATGGTTCTGCCCTTTTTTATTTCCAATGTTTTTCGTCGGGCAACGGATTCCAGCCTGATTCTTGGGGTTATTGAGGGACTTGTCCGGGTGATGATCTTTATCGCCTATATCGTATTGATTTCAAGAATGAAGGACATACAGCGGCTGTTTATGTACCATGGTGCGGAGCATAAAACGATTAATTGTATCGAGCATGGGGAGGAACTGACACCGGAAAACGCGGCGAAGTATTCCAGATTTCACAAACGGTGTGGAACAAGCTTTTTGTTCATCGTCATGTTTGTGAGTATTTTATTCTTTTTACTCTTTTTCCAGATTTTTCCGATAGAAAGTATGGCGCTGAAAGTGGTCTGCCGTATATTGATGGTTCCGGTCATCGCCGGGGTGTCCTATGAGATCATTCAATGGGCCGGTCGTCATGATTCGGGGTTGGTGTGTCTGGTAAGCAAACCGGGATTCTGGATGCAGAAATTTACGACAAAGGAACCGGATCTGGAGATGCTTGAAGTAGCCATCGCATCCATTGAGGCTATTTATGACTGGCGTGAGTTTCAGAAGGATTTGACAGAATGAAGACATTAAGGCAATTACTAAAAGAAGGCGAACAGCGTCTTTTGGAAAATCAGATTGAAAATGGCACTATGGAAGCAAGATATCTGTTAGAATATATCTGTGACCTGAATTGGGCCCAGTATCTTTTACAGGCGGATACGGAGGCCGACCCGCAGGAGGAACGGCGGTATATGGAAGCGGTGGAGCGTCGATGTACCCATTATCCGCTACAGTATATATTAGGAACGGCCGGTTTTATGGGGCTGGAATTTATGGTCAATGAAGCGGTGCTGATTCCGAGGCAGGATACGGAGGTACTGGTTGAGACTGTTCTGAAAGAAGCAGATATTCCAGGAGGGAAACTTCTGGATATGTGTACCGGCTCGGGCTGTATTCTCATCAGTTTGATGGTTTTGGGACGTTATGGCCGGGGCGTCGGTGTGGATGTATCGGAAGATGCCTTGAGAGTGGCCCGGATGAATGGCATATTTAACCGGGAGAACTGGGAGAAGAACGGCCGGGGAGCCAATGATATCCTATGGCTGCAGAGCGATTTATTTGAAGAGGTAAACGGCAGATTTGATGTGATTGTATCGAATCCGCCTTATATTCCGGCGGCGGTCATTGAAACGCTCATGCCGGAAGTGCGGGAATATGAACCGCGCCAGGCCTTGCTTGGGGCCGACGAGGGCCTGGAATTTTATAAAAAGATTTCTGAAGCCGCGAAGGAATATTTAAATCCGGAGGGGTGGCTGTTTTTCGAAATTGGCTGTGAACAGGCGGAAGCAGTTTCGGAAATTTTATCAGAAAATGGGTTCCGGGAGATACATACGGTCAGAGATTTGGCTGGCCTGGACCGGGTGGTCTATGGAAGAAGATAGAAATCAATTGGAGGAAAAATTATGTTTGACAGATTAGATGATATTTTAATCCGTTATCAGCAGGTAATGGAGGAGCTGAACGATCCAGATGTGGTCAATGACCAGCCGCGGTTTCGTAAGCTGATGAAAGAACAGAATGACCTGGCTCCAATCGTCGAAAAATATACGGAATATAAGCAGGAAAAGCAGAACGTGGAAGACAGCCTGGAGCTTTTGGAGATGGAGAGCGACGAGGAGATGCGGGAGCTTGCCAAAGAGGAGATGGCTGAGTCCAAAAAACGGATTGGGGAAATCGAGCAGGAACTGAAGATTCTCCTTATTCCGAAGGACCCGATGGATGAGAAGAATGTTATCGTGGAAATCCGTGCCGGTGCGGGCGGGGATGAAGCGGCGCTGTTTGCGGCAGAATTGTTCCGTATGTATTCTAAATATGCGGAAAAACAGCGTTGGAAAATCGATATGATGAGTGTGAATGAGAGCGGTATCGGCGGTTTTAAAGAGGTCGTATTTATGATCAGCGGAAATGGCGTCTATTCACGGCTGAAATTTGAGAGTGGTGTACACCGGGTACAGCGTGTGCCGGAAACTGAATCCGGCGGCCGCATTCATACATCCACAGTCACCGTAGCTATCATGCCGGAAGCGGAGGATGTGGATGTTCAGCTGGATATGAACGACGTGCGTATTGATGTATTCCGGGCTTCCGGTAACGGCGGACAGTGCGTCAATACAACCGATTCGGCGGTACGTATTACCCATATTCCGACAGGTATCGTTATTTCCTGTCAGGATGAAAAATCCCAGTTAAAGAATAAAGATAAAGGTCTGAAAGTTCTTCGTTCCAGATTGTACGATCTGGAGTTGGAAAAGAAGAAAAAAGAAGAAGCCGCCAACCGTAAAAATCAGGTTGGAACGGGCGATCGTTCAGAGAAAATTCGGACGTACAACTTCCCTCAGGGACGGTGTACAGATCATCGAATCAAATTGACATTACATCGTCTGGATGATATTTTGAACGGCGATTTAGATGAAATCATCGACAGCCTGACTGCAGCAGATCAGGCCGCCAAGCTGAGCAACATGGAGGAAGAAGGTTAAATCAAATGATATCTAAAAGCATGACACAGTTGGTTCAGGGAAATTCAGTGATTCGTGCCCTGTTTGAAGAAGGCAAGGAAATGGCCAGAGAAGTGGGAGCAGAAAATGTTTATGATTTCAGCCTGGGGAATCCGAGTGTTCCGGCCCCGGAGGCTGTACGTACATCTATGAAACGGATTTTGGATGAAGATAATTCACTCTATGTCCATGGCTATATGAGCAATGCGGGCTATGAAGAAGTCCGGGAGGCCGTGGCAGCATCCTTAAATGAGAGGTTCGGGACAAGCTTCGACTGGACGGGAATTCTCATGACTGTAGGTGCGGCCGGAGGCTTAAATGTGGTTTTGAGAACCATTCTGGACCCGGGCGATGAGGTCATCTGCTTTGCACCGTTTTTTGGCGAATATACGAATTATGTGCATAATTATCAGGGGAATCTGGTCGTGATTCCGCCGAATCCGCCGACATTCCAGCCAAATGTGGAAATGCTGGCAGAAAAGATTACAGAAAAGACAAAGGCTCTGATTCTCAATAATCCAAATAATCCGACGGGTGTCGTTTATTCTGCGGAGACATTGGATAAATTACAGGCCATTTTAGAAGAAGCGGAGAAACGGATCGGCCATTCTATTTATGTGATTTCGGATGAACCTTATCGTGAACTGGCTTATGATGGCGTGGAAGTGCCGTTTATGACAAAACACATCCGCAATTGTATCATCGGCTATTCTTTCAGTAAATCCCTCTCCCTGCCGGGTGAGCGGATCGGCTATCTGGCTGTGCCGAAGGAAGTGGACGACTACCAGGGACTTGTAGAAGGCCTGGCGATCGCCAACCGGGTTCTCGGTTTTGTCAATGCCCCGTCTTTGCAGCAGCTGATGATCAAAGAGTGTCTGAATGAACAGACGGATGTGGCGGCTTATGACAGGAATCGAAAGTTTTTATATAAGTCTCTGACTGACATGGGCTTTGATTGTGTGAAACCGGAAGGTGCATTTTATCTTTTTGTAAAATCACCGGTGGCGGATGAAAAAATCTTTGTCGCAGAGGCAAAAAAACATCATCTGCTGCTTGTGCCGGCGTCGAGCTTTGGCTGTCCGGGCTATGTGCGTATTGCTTATTGCGTATCCTATGAGATGATTGAACGTTCTTTGCCGGCCTTCCGGGCTTTAGCGGAAACATATTTTGACTGAATAAAAGACTTGAAATAAGAGAGGTTGTGATACGGATGAAGACATGGAGAGATTATGTACGCCGGGTTGTGCCTTACACACCGGGCGAGCAGCCAAATCAGCCGGGAATGATAAAATTAAATACAAATGAAAACCCTTATCCTCCGGCGCCGGGGGTCGTAAAGATGGCGGAGCATCTGGAAACAGATCGTTTTCGACTCTACCCGGACCCAACAGCCAGCGTGCTGACGGAAGCGTTGGCTGAGTTTTATCATGTAAAGCCGGAGCAGGTATTTGTCGGCGTGGGCTCGGACGATGTGCTGGCCATGGCTTTCCAGACCTTTTTTAACAGTGATAAACCGATATTTTTCCCAGATATTACCTATTCCTTTTATCCGGTATGGGCGGATGCCTTTCGGATTCCTTATGAGACCAAGGCTCTGGACAATCATTTCCGCATTCGGAAGGAAGATTACTATGCCGATAACGGCGGCGTTGTATTTCCAAACCCAAATGCGCCGACCTCCGTGTATGAGGACCTGGACTTTGTGGAAGATATTTTAAAGCATAACAGAGATGTGCTTGTGATTGTCGATGAGGCTTATATTGATTTTGGCGGCAAATCTGCACTGGAGCTGATTGAGAAATATGACAACCTGCTTGTGGTGCAGACCTTTTCAAAATCCCGTTCCATGGCGGGGATGCGGATTGGCTATGCTATCGGCAATGTGGAATTGATCAAAGCACTGAATGATTTTAAATATTCCTTTAATTCCTATACAATGAATCAGACGGCTTTGATTCTTGGCGCAGAAGCGGTGAAAGACCGGGATTATTTTAACCAGTGTATTGAAAAAATTATTCGTACACGAACCTGGGCTACGGAAGAATTAAAGGCGCTTGGATTTGAATTTAATGAACCCCGGGCTAACTTTATTTTTGCAACCCATCCAAAGTATCCGGCCAGGGAATTGTTTGAGGCATTGCGGAAGGAAAATATCTATGTACGGTATTTTAGCCTGCCTCGGATTGATAACTATTTGAGAATTACAGTGGGAACCGATTCAGAGATGGAGACGCTGATTCATTTTCTTAAAGACTATGTTAAATAAAAATGCCCGAATCCTCTCAATAGCAGAACTGTTGGGAGGATTTATTTGTGGAGATTTCGGTGTCAAAAGCCTGCATTTTATTTCAATTATGGCGCAAATTGCCTCAGTTGAAGTGAACCAAAGGCTTTTGTTATCTGAATGATATTTATACTCAACAACCGATGGAGGTGATGTAGCGTGAAGCAGGAGGTACGGGTATCCGTAAGAAATCTTGTAGAGTTTATTTTGAGGAATGGGGATATCAGCCAGAAAATGGGAGTCATGCAGGATGTGGATGCCATGCAGGCCGGAAGCCGTGCCCACCGGAAGCTTCAAAAACAGGGCGGCAGTAATTACCGGGCGGAAGTCAGTCTGAAACGGAAAATAGAGATTGACGAGACGCTGGATATCCAGGTTGAGGGACGGGCCGACGGGGTCATTACCAATCCGGCAGATGAAACGGATATCATGATTGATGAAATCAAGGGAACCTTCACCAAGCTGGAAGCTATTGAGACGGCGGATATTCTCCATGTGGCCCAGGCCGACTGCTATGCCTGCATTTACGCCAATCTCCATGAATTAGAAAAGATAAGTGTGCGGATTACTTATATTCATCTGGAAACGGAAATGATTAAGACCTTTGAATTCAATCGGACCAGAGAGGAATTGGAAAGCTGGTTTCAGGATTTGGTACATCAATATGCCCGTTGGGCGAAATGGCAGATTGAGTGGCAGAAGCTGCGGGATGAGACCATTAAAACACTGGCTTTTCCATATGAATACCGTCTCAGTCAGAAACGGATGATGAACGGTGTCTACCGTTCAATCGACGAAGGAAAAAACATCTTTATCCAGGCGCCGACGGGAACGGGCAAGACCCTGGGAACTCTCTTTCCTTCCATTAAAGCCATGGGGCAGGGGTCCTGCGGGCGGATTTTTTATCTGACGGCCAAGACGATCACACGGACGGTGGCGGAGGATACAGGAAAGCTTTTACAGGGAAAAGGACTGCGGATGAAATTTATTACGCTGACAGCTAAGGAGAAGATATGCCCTTTGGAGGAGTGTTTGTGCCAGCCGGATGTTTGTGAGCGGGCTAAAGGGCATTTTGACAGGGTGAATGAGGCCATCTTCGATATGATCAATCATGAAGATCAGATCGACAGAGCCTGTATTCTTGACTATGCCGGGCGGTATCAGGTATGTCCTTTTGAATTTCAGCTCGATATCGCACTCTGGTGTGACGTGATCATATGTGATTATAACTATGTGTTTGACCCAGTGGTTTATTTGAAACGTTTTTTTGGCGATGCCATGGCAAATATGGTGTTTCTTGTAGATGAGGCTCATAATCTTGTGGACCGGGCCCGGGAAATGTACAGTGCGGTTTTATATCGAAAAAGTTTTGACGGGGTTTATCGGAAATTAAAACCCATACGGCCGAAAATTGCCCGGAAGGTTCATAAGTGCGGACAGTATCTGAAGGATTATCAGGAAAGCCGGGAGGAAGAAGGCAGCAGCTATGCAGTCGTCAGGGAAGTCGGCAGTTTTATCTTAAGTCTCATGCGGATGGTCTCAGATATGGAGGATTACCTGCAGGAAGACATGGCGCCGGAACTTCGGGAGACAGTGACAGAATTGTATTTTGATGCCAGACGTTTTATCAATACCTATGATCTGCTGGATGAGAAGTATATAATTTATACAGAAGGTACAGGCGGTGAGTCCATGGTCAAGATGTTCTGCGTGGACCCGTCAGGAAATTTGAGCGAACGTATTGGCATGAGTCGCAGTTGTATTTTTTTCTCGGCAACACTGCTGCCGGTTCAATATTACAAAGACCTATTGAGCGG
>CABRLU010000066.1 GCA_902471845.1 uncultured Lachnospiraceae bacterium
GCCTTTGGAAAACGCTCACTATTTGCAAAAGAGGGCCGGTCGTCCACCACTGTCACGGCAAATCCGCATTCTGCCCCAAAAAGCGCCAGCGGCCATGATACATGACCGCCGCCAAGAATGATCAGCCGTTCTTCCGGCTTATAGTATTCCACAAAATCAGCCTCTTTTTCCGATGGATCGCCAGTCTCGGAAAGGACCCACTTTACAGTCCGGCCATCCGCCGTTTTACGCGTACATAAAACGGCCGGATTTCCCTGCTTCAATACATTCAATAATCTCGAATATTCTTTTTTCATAGTTATTCTTTCGGCATCCGCTTCACATCCGGCACTTTATCACTGCGTACCGTGAGCTGCCACAATGCCTGGGTCAATTTTTCAACATCCTCTTCCGTATTAAAATAATTAAAGGAAAATCTTGCTGTACCTCTCGGGTAGGTTCCCAATGTCTTATGTGCTTCCTCCGCGTCATGAAGACCGGAACGAATGACGATACCATACTCGTTTTTCAGTGCCTCTTCCAACTCCGATTCTTCCATAAAATCGGTCTGAATTGAAATTACCGGAATTCGATCTTTATAGCCCGGTCCGATAATATGTACGCCATTCACATGCTGAATCTTGCGTATAAACTGTTCCACCCGTTTCCGTCCCATACTGCTGAGGGTATGCAGTGTCTTTTCTTCAATAAATTCAAAGGCTTTATGAAGTCCGGCAATCGCAGCAGCATCTAACGGCTTCTGCTCAAATTTCTCCCGCATATCCGGTCCGCCGAGCATGGCAGCCGCCCGTTCACTGGCAATAAATCCGCCGATTTTCTCCGAAGCAAAAAGTCCATAACCGCCGGAAAAAGTCATAACATCAACGCCCCATATATTCATAAATATCGGAACGCAGCCAGCCGTCTGAGCCGCATTGACAATCACAAGAAGTCCGTGTCTTCTGGCAAACTCTGAAATTTCCTTCGCCTGCAGGATTGTACCGCAAACTTCCGAAGCATGATTGACAATCACTGCTTTTGTATTCGGACGAAGCAGTTTTTCTACCGAATCAAATCCTTTTTCACCCTTTACCGGATCAAATAAAATAAGCTGGCCCTTTTCGTTGCATGGTATCCGTGTATATTCCACACCGCCGCAACCATCTTTGTCCGCCTCATGTCCGATAGCGTTCAGAGCATTCATAACATCATCGCTTTCCATCGATGAGATGAGAACATGGTCTCCATCTTTAAAAAGCGCCCGAATCACCGCATTCAATGCCGCACCGACACCCGATGTGAAAACAACCGAATCCGCCCCAGGTCCGTGAAACAGTTTGTTTATCTGTTCTCTTGTCTCATCCGCCATCATCTGAATATCGGATGCCTCCATATTGGCAGCGGCTTCCATCGCTTCTTCCACGCCATCTCCTTTTGGTATCAAAGTTGTCAATTGATCCATATAAATTGTATCCATTAAATTTCCTCCTGTCTTTCGATTATTTCCATTTGCTCTCGCGTATCAATATCCTGAAGCTCCCTGTCATCATTGACTTCCAGGAAGCGAACATCTTCTCTGTGACGCGCCATCACCTGGCGTCCGCCCACATCTCCAGATAATTCACTCAGCTCCTTCAAATATTCCTTTGAAAATATCACCGGATTCCCCCGCCGTTTTCCGCAGCTTAAAGCCAGAATACCGCCGTCAAATTCCGACATGAGCCGGACCAGCGTTGTCTTTTCCAGCCAGGGCTGGTCGCAGACCATAAAAAGTATTCCATCCACTTCGCCGGCCTGTTGAATAACAGCTTCAATGCCGAGACGAATCGAAGCGGATATGCCAAGCTCTGGTTCTCCATTGAATACGGCTATCATGCCTTTGGCCTCAGCCGCCGTGATAATCTCCGGCGTTCCGGTCACAACGACGGTCGGCAGCTCCGATTTCATTCCTTCTATATTTTCCATAGCCCACAGATACATTGGCTTTCCGTGCACCAGGGCTGTCAATTTATTTCCTCCAAAACGCTTTCCCGCACCCGCAGCCAGCAATACAATTCCCAGTCGCATCATTTTTCCAACGCCAACATGCCCATCTTAATTCGTTCGGCTGTCATCGGCAGTTCATGAAGACGCACACCGCAGGCATGGTAAATCGCATTTGCCAGTGCCGGAGATGGGGTATTGATTACGATCTCTCCAATGGATTTTGCGCCAAAAGGGCCTGTCGGCTCATAGGTACTTTCAAATTCCACATGAATTTTCCCCATATCGATCCGCGTTGGAATCTTATACTGCATGAAGGAGTTATTCATCATCATCCCGTCGTCTCTGTACTGTATATTTTCAAAAAGCGCCATACCGATTCCCTGAACGATACCGCCTTCCGTCTGAACCCTGGCCAGATTCCGATTGATCGGCGTTCCACAGTCCACAGCCGCCGCATAATCGATGATTTCCACCTGACCAGTCTCTTTATCCAGCTCAATCTCGACGATTCCGGCCATAAACGGTGGCGGTGACACCGGCGAAGTAAAACTTTCCGATGCGCTCATAACATCGTTGCGGTTAAAATGACTGGCGTCGGCCAGATCGGACAGGGATATCTCTTTTTCGTCTTCCATCGAATAAAACCGTGTGCCGTCAAATTCTACATGTTCCACCGGACAATCCATCTTTTCAGCAGCCAGAGCTGTCATTTTCTTTTTCAGTATCTCACAGGTTTTGATGACGGCGCCGCCGGTCACATAGGTCGTACTGGAGGCATAGGACCCCGTATCGTAAGGTGAAACATCCGTATCCACGCCGTGAACCGATATTTTATCCAGGTCGCATTCCAGACATTCGGCCGCCATCTGGGCCAGTATGGTATCGCAGCCTGTTCCCATATCCGTAGCGCCGATGAGCAGATTATAAGTTCCTTCATCTCCGAGACGGATTTCCACTGCCGCCTGGTCCACACCGGAAATTCCCGAACCTTGCATAGCCAGAGCTCCGCCGACAGCCCGGACTTTTCCATTGCCCATATCCCTTACCGGATATTTTTCGTCCCAACCGATCATATCTTTCGCCTTTTTCAGGCACCGATGAAGTCCGACCGATTTAAAGGTTTCTCCATAATAAGAAGCTACCGGTACATTTTCCGGTATGATATTTATTTCCCGCAGCTTCATCGGGTCCATATCCATTTTGACTGCCAGCTCATCCATCGCCGATTCCAGAGCAAAAATTCCCTGGGTAGCCCCGTATCCCCGGTAGGCCCCTGCCGACATGGTATTTGTATAGACTACATCTGCCGTAAAACGACTGGCTTTCAGCGGTCCGTACAGAGATATGGATTTATGACCCGAAAGTCCGACCGTTGTCGGTCCATGCTCCCCATAGGCGCCCGTATTCGACAACGTATATAAATCAATCGCCTGCAGCCGGCCGTTTTTATCCGCGCCGATCCGAACAGTCACTTCCATTTCATGGCGGGATGTAGAAGCAATCATCACCTCTCTTCGGGTGAAGATCATCTTACACGGCTTTCCTGTCAGCCAGGTGACGATCGCCGGATAAACCTCTGAAACCGCCGTCTGCTTGGCTCCGAAGCCGCCGCCGATCCGCGGTTTAATCACACGGACCCGGGCTTTTGATATTCCAAGGGCCCGGGCAACAATTCGACGGACATGAAACGGAATCTGGGTCGCACTGGTCACCACCAGACGGCCGTAAGCATCCAGGGCGGTACTCGTCACAAAAGGCTCCATCATTGCCTGATTATTTGCCAAAGTATGATAAGTCCCCTCCACCACATAAGCACAATCTGCCAGCACAGCCTCCACGTCTCCATCCGTATAACCGTCCGTAGCACAGAGATTGCGCCGGTTATCTGCACCGACAGGCATCATGGAAACCCAGTCTTCCTCCGGATGAACAAGCACCGGGTGATCCTTTGCATTTCTGAAATCCAGTACCGGCGTCAGAATTTCATACTCCACCTTGATTAATTTTAATGCTTTATTCACCGCTTTTTCTGTTGTTCCTGCCACCAGAGCCACTTCATCGCCCACATACCGGACCATATCTTCCAGAATATACCGATCATAGGGACTGGCTTCCGGATAGGTCTGTCCTGCCTCCGTAAACCGGATGTGCGGAACATCCTCATAGGTCAGAATACACTCGATTCCCGGAACAAGCTTTGCTTTCGACGTATCAATGGATACAATCTTTGCAAAGGCATGGGGACTTCGAAGCGCTTTGACGATCAAATAATCCTTTGTCGTCAGATCATCGGTAAACAAAGGCTTTCCGGCCATCAAGGCCATCGCATCTTTTTTTACAATTCTCTGATTAATATAAGATTTTTTATCGGACACCCTCAATGACCTCCCCTTTTTCAAATAATTGATAATTTGCCCGGGTTGCTCCCAGATAATTGCGAATTGCCCGATACTGACCCTCATAGCCCGTACACCGGCAAAGATTTCCGGCAAGATATTCTTTAATCTCCTGTTCCGTTGGATTTTTCAGTTCCCTTGCCATAGCAAGCACATTCATAATGAATCCCGGGCTGCAGTAACCGCACTGTTCTGCTCCCTGAACAGCCATAAAGCGGGCAAATTCCTCTGCTTCCTTCGACACACCTTCCAGAGTGGTCACACGATGGCCGTCCGCCCGGGCGGCAGGTACTGAACAGGATAATACGGTCTTTCCGTCCAGATAGACGGTACACAATCCGCAATTGGTCGTATCGCAGCCGCATTTCACACTTTTAAAACCTTTATCACGGAGATAATCCATCAACATCGTATCCGGCTCAATATGATCTTCATATACTTTATCATTAATCCAAAGTTTTATCTTCATCGCTGTGACACCCCTACGCTTTTTCTTCTTCTGACTGGGATAAAACATCCCGCACCGCTCTGTAAATAAGCACCTCCGACAGCATCCGCCGATATTCGCCGCTGGCTCTCATATTACTTCCAAAACGAACCTTTTCACTGACTGCCGCCGCAAATTGCCGGATAGCGGTCTCCGCCTCCTCCGATAAGTTCTCTGCAAGTATCTCCGACAGTTTTCCGGAATTTTCCGCAACCACCGCTCTGGCCGGACGGGCCCCTACGGTAATTTTCCACTGGCTGTCCAGCCGGGATACACCGACGGCAAGCACCGGAAAATCCGTCTTTGTATTGCGGAAACTCTGATAAGCCGCCTGCCGTCCGTTTTTCTTTATATGTACGCGCACCAGAATATCTCTGTTATAATTCATGGAAACAAATTCATCCAGAGGAATCAAACCTCCGGCATACATCTCTACCGTCGTGTCCAGCGCCAAAAAAGCCGTCAGCGGATCAGAAAAGCCAAAACGCTGATATAAGCTGCCGCCGATCGTCGCCGTATTCCGGAACTGGGTACCGACAATCCCCCTGAATGTCTCTTTCATCATTCCGTAAAAATATCGGTTCATCCCCTCATGACACTCGATATCTCTGAGGGGCGTCATGCAGCCAATAATAAACGCCTCCTCGGTTTCCTCGATCTTATCCAGTCCCAGATCACTCAAGTCAATGGCCTTTCCAATCGCCCGGTTGCCAAGGCGCAGCCACATGCCGCCGCCAATGATAGACGAACTCTTTTTCTGATTCAATTCATAAGCTTCTTCCAGGCTCTTCACTTTTTCATAGCCTTGTATGGTATACATCTCTTCCTCCTATATTCCATGCTCCCAACCACAGACGGCTTCAAGCACTCCGCCGCCGATGGCCCTGGCTTTATCTGATATGGTGAAACAGTGATTCCGCTCACACCGGGCATCAATATCTCCCGCCTTCATACCCTTTGTCACTGGAACACCTTCCTGCAGAATTCCCCGGACAATTCCGGAAATCCGTGCCTTCACAGGCATATTTCCGGACATGGCCACTATCTGACCGGCTTCTACTCTGTCGCCGATGGCTGTCAGGGGCACAAACCGGCCGTCTCCTGAAGCCCGGATAATCCGTTCTACCGTATAGCCTCCGATATTCCCCGGAATTCCCGTATTCGGTATGGCACTTCCCGAATCAATCACCCGGCCCAGATAGTGCCCCCGCTTCGTCTCTACTACCCGGTGACAGTCTTTACCAGCGGTAAAGCCCGGACCTACGCCAATGACAAGCGATGCGTCCGTTATCTTTGTGCCAAGATTTTTCTTTGCCATAATGGCATCCACTAAGACGTCCGGCTTAAACGCTTCTAAAATTGCCGCTTCCGGATCCACAAATACCGGAATACATCCCTCCGAAGATATCTGTTCTCCGGCTTTCAGACTGTCTGCAAGCTTTGCCTGAATACCCTCAACTTCCGCTTCGCCCTCATAAACTGCCCTTGAAAAGGATACACTCCGCCGGACAGCTGTAGGTATCTCCAGATCCGTCATCCAGACCCTGTATCCGGCCCGGACCAGACGCCAGCCAATACCCGTCGCCAGATCTCCGGCCCCTTTAATCAATACCTTCACACCCACTTCTCCGTTTCATTTATATTTTCATCCGTACAAAAAAGAGATGTTCCACTCCTTTTTGCCGGAGTTGTTCTCGCATATGTTTGATTTCATGATACAAAAAATCATTATCCACCTGGTTAATAACAAGACCGTACCATTGTCCGTCTTTAATACCCTTGCGTAATCCCTTCCGACTGGAACCAAGCTCAGCCAGATCCGCCACTGTCAGCCGATGCTCCGGCCCACATTTTAAAACCTCCATCACCCGCTCCGGCCGATGGCAGCTTTCAATCACCCTTCTGCCAAGACAGGAAGCACCCAAAACGCCAACGACATGGGTCGTTTCCGGCCTCAGCACCGGCTCCCACACTTCCGGCGCTTTGCATGGTAACCCGCGGGAACCGTCCGCTTCAATTAAAACCGGATTTTTCTCCATCATCAGTGTCTGAACATCCGCCTCTTCCGGCGGTCCTATCTTTCCGGATGATGTTAATATACCTAACGGCCGCCGAAAATCTCCGCCATCTATGGGCCACATATGGGTCGTTGTGAAAATTCCATGCCGAATCTTACGGGCTGAATATTCTTCGGATATCCTTTGAATCAGACTTGTCTTACCACCAGCGCCAACAAAGGAAATCACCGGGGCCTGGATATCTTCCAACCCGGCCGCCTTTAAGAAACTGTCCGTCGGCGATTCATAAATTTTCATTGTGAATTCCTTCCTATTTTAGCATACTTTCGCTGCATTTGATACATACTATTCTCCATAAAAATAAGTTCTCTTAAGGAAAAGGAGCATCATTATGCAGATTCTTTATATCATCATACTTTCTATCGCATCCATCATCGAACTTTTCATCTTATGCAAACTTATGGGATACCGACAACTTTCTCAGCTCAGCATGTTCGATTACGTCAATGGCATCACCATCGGAAATATTGCCGCCGAAATGGCAACCTCCCTGGATGACAGCTTTGTGGAACCTCTCATTGCCATGATTGTCTATGCTATGGCCGCCCTCCTTTTATCCTGGTGGAGCAGTAAATCCATCCGGGCCCGACGCATCATTTCAGGGAAACCGACTCTTCTTTTAAATAACGGCAAACTATTTGAAAAAAATTTCCGGAAAGCCAAGATCGATTTAAATGAATTCCTGTCTCAGTGCCGGATTAACGGTTATTTTGACATATCCGAACTGGAATCTGCCATTCTCGAAGAAAATGGGCATATCAGTTTTCTTCCAAAAAGCGGAAACCGTCCGCTGACACCAGGGGATATGCAGCTCACTCCGGAAAGAGATTCTCTTGTCGCCAATCTTATCATCGACGGCCATATTATGCCCCATAATTTAAAAGCTTCCGGCAAGGATGAAAAATGGCTGACCGGTCAGCTCAAAACCTACGGAATTTCCGATGTAAAGGATGTCTTTCTGGCCACCTGCGATTTGAATCAGAAATTTACCGTCTATACTTATACAAAGGGTGAAATTCCACCGGACGTCCTCGCCTGAAAAAGAACCTTCGGACAGTAGCTTTCCACAATTTAAAACCTACCCATGAACTTCATTCACCGGATGCCCATTTAAAAATGCATGAATATTCCCAATAAGAATATCCATCAAACGCTGTCTTGTCTCCTTCGGCGCCCATGCAATATGGGGTGTTATCCAGATGTTTTTTGCCTGAAGCAGCGGATTGTCCGGGCCTATCGGCTCTGTCGATGCCACATCTACACCGGCTCCTGCGACCTTTCCGCTATTTAAGGCGTCTCGTAAATCGGCTTCCCGAATCAATTTCCCCCGTCCCGTATTCAATAAAATCACGCCGTCCTTCATCCGGCCGATGGTTTCCTTATTGATCATTTCTTCATTTTCTGCCGTCAATGGACAATGCAGAGTGATCACATCGGCTTTTTCGTAAATCTCATCCATCGTCGCCATATGGCAGTGTTCCGTTTCCAGGGATGTATCCGGTGTCCGCCGGTAAGCCAGAACTTCCATACCAAAGGCTTCCGCCTTTCGCGCTACCGACTGTCCGATAGCCCCAAAGCCGATAATTCCCATTGTCTTTCCGGCCAGTTCGATCAAGGGCGCATTCCAAAAACAAAAATCCGGGCAGGATGACCACTGTCCCTGTCGAACTGCTTCCGCATGCATCCCTACTCTGGATGTAATCTCCAACAAAAGCGCCATTGTAAACTGAGCCACTGCCTCTGTACCATAGACCGGAATATTTGTCACCACAATACCCATTGCATTGGCTGCCGCTACGTCAATCACATTATAGCCGGTCGCCATACATCCAATATAACGAATGGATGGACAGGCTTCCAGAGTTTCTTTTCGAAGCAATGTTTTATTCGTCAAAACGATATCCGAGTCTCCAATACGTTCGATCACATCCTTCGCTTCTGTCCGGTCATAAATCCTCACTTCCCCCATCGTTCCCAGTTCTGCCCAGGACAGGTCTCCCGGATTTAATGTATAGCCATCCAGAACAACTATCTTATGCATCCCGTTTCCTCCTGCTTTTCAAAGTTCTATTCAACACATCCGTTCTCAAACCAATGTTTGATTTCATCCACGTTGCCGGACAATGTCCCCTGGATCATCTGGGCTGTACCGCCGCCTTTACCCTGATACAGGGACTGTATTTCTTTTCCAAATTCCTTGGCCCGCTGTCCGCCGTCAATCAGGACATAACGGTACAGACTGCCGTTTCTCGCCAACACCATCACCCGCTCTGCCCGTTCTGCAAGAAGGTTGGCATACTCCCGAAGTTCATTGCCCTCCAGATCATTCTCCAGAACACAGACCGCTTCGCCCTTCACCGGTTGACCGGCAGCTTTCATCGCCAGCATTTCCCGTTTCATCTGGACCATCCTGAATTTCAAATCGCCGATTTCTTTTTGAAGCCGTTCCACAGCCCCGGAAATCTCCCCGGTTTTCGCCGATAACAGATGGGAAACCTTCACGACACTCTCATGCTTTTCCATATAATCGTCCAATGCCCGCTGACCGGAAAGCATGGCAATACGCACACCGCCCTTATAATTCTGCACCGACAAAATCTTGATCAGCCGAATCTCTCCCGTCCGAAAAGGATGGGTACCGCAGCAGGCACACCGGTCATATCCCGGAATTTCCACAATACGCACATCTCCATCCAAGGCCTTCTTACTTCGATAAGTCATCTGTTCCAACGCTTCTTTTGATGGAATCATCGCCTGAATCGGAATATTTTCTTCAATGGCCCGATTGGCCTCTGTTTCAATTTCACGAACCTGTTCTTCCGTCAGTTCACCGTTAATATCCAGTGTGATTGCTTCACTTCCCATATGAAATCCCACATTGTCATAGCCGTATTTTGCATGAATCAATCCGGACACAATATGCTCTCCGGCATGATTCTGCATGTTGGAAAAGCGAAATGCCCAATCCAGCCGTCCCTGAACCTCATCGCCGACAGACAGCGGCCTGTCGGCATAATGCCACACTTCCCCGTCTTTTTCGTGGGTATCGGAAATGACCGCCGTGTCAATCCATCCCCTGTCCCCCGGCTGGCCGCCGCCCTCCGGAAAGAAAGCCGTTCTGTCCAGTCGAATTCTGTATGTACCATTTTTTTCTTCACATTCCAATACCCGGGCATCAAATGCACGAATATAGGGATTCTGTTCAAATAATCTATCTGTCATTGTTTTTACTCCTGTTTATTACAATTTTTTGAAAAAATTATACGCCTAATCTAAAGCCCCGTCAATTTTATTTGTTATGTAAAAAAGACACATTTTCATGACTTTTCCGATACAGGAAATTTTCACAAAAACGTGTCCATTTTATATACTCAATCTCTACTGAAAACTTTTTCGTCCACTGGCGTCTTTAACACCCATTTCTTCCCGGTACTTTGCAACTGTCCGGCGGCAGATTTTTACGCCGCGCTCCACAAGTCGTTCTGTGATTACCCGGTCACTCAATGGTTTTTTCTTATCTTCTTCGTCGATAATTGCCGTCATCAACTGCTTCACCTGCTCCGTGGTGATCTTACCGCTGCTGTTTCCAGCCGCAATGCTCTTTGAGAAGAAATAATTCAACGGATAAATTCCCCATGCACACTGGAGATATTTATCCCGGATGGCCCTGCTGACTGTGGACTCATGAACTTCCAGAATTTCAGCCACATCCTGAAGCCTCAATGGTTTCAGATGTCCCGTACCCAGTTTGAAAAACTCCGCCTGATAATCGACAATACATTTTGCGACCCGCATTAACGTAGAATTTCTCTGTCCGATACAATTCTGTATCCATTCGGCCTGACGGATTTTTTCGATGATATAATTCTGAGTCTCCTTTGAAGATTCTGTCTCTAAGACCTTTTTATAAAAATGATTAATACCAATCTTCGGATATGTATATTCATTCAACAAGATTTCGTAATAATTTGCCAGTTTAACCACCGTTACATCCGGTGTAATATATTTCAGGTGTCCTCTCGCATCAAAACCGCTGCCCGGCTTAGGATTCAGCTCTTTAATGTGATCGCAGGCCTCAATCACCTGCTCCATCGGCAGTTTCATCTTCTTGCTGATGACATGAAGCTGATTCTTCCCTAAAAGTTCCAGATAATCAAAAACTATTTTCCGGGCGGCTGCGTCTTCCTCGGGCTCTCTGTCCAACTGCAAAAGCAGACACTCTCGAAGATTTCTGGCGCAGACTCCCGCCGGGTCCAATCCCTGGAGAAGTTTCAGCTGCTCTTCTACAAAAGCAACTTCCGTGTCAAACCGTGCAGCCACATCCTCCAGATTTTCTTCCATATAACCTTTAGAATCCAGAGAATATACCATAAACTGAATTACATCATACTGCAAATCTGTCAATTCTACTGTCAAAAGCTGATGAAGAAGATACTCGGATAACTCTTCACCCATATTTTCACTGTAATCCATCAAACGCTTATCGTCCGAATCCTCGCCGCCATATTCCTGACGGTAATAAATACGATTACGTTCATCGATAGAATCCAGCCATTCCAGCTTTTTCACCAAATCTCCAGCTTTATCCGGTGTTTCATAGGCATCCTCAATATCAACTACCGGATTTTCCAGCGAAACCTCTTTGATATATTCACTCAGCTCCTGAGAACTCATCTGGAGTATCTCCATCGATTGTATCATTTTCTGAGATAATATTTGATTTTGAGTCACCGACAATCGAATATCCATAAATTCACCATACCTTTTCTAAAGCCGCGGCTTCGACTCTCCCC
>CABRLU010000067.1 GCA_902471845.1 uncultured Lachnospiraceae bacterium
ATCATTATACCATAAATCCTACAGGCCTTTCGGACTTTCAGTTCACAACTCCGGAGTGATCTTCGACTTTATACTACTGATATCCGGCTTCCACCATCCCGGACTCTCTGGGAAACTTCCTATAAAGCTACTGTCTCCATCTTCGTTTTTAGCAATCTTTATCATATTATATATTTTTTCTACTGTCAACTCTTCAATTTCAATTCCTTAGATTTTCTTTCGTAAATCTTAAATTTTGCCTTTTGACAGTATTTTCCATTGATACTGTAGGATTTATGGTATAATGATTACATTGTACACACTTTTTATTGGAGGAAAAAAACATGACTAAAAAGAAGAAGATTATCTTTATTTCGGCCGGTGCTGCAATTGTTCTGGTGATTCTGATCGGCATCTGGTTTTTTGTTTTCAGAAAATCATCATCTGCTGCCGACGGTGTCGTTGCTTATACGACTCCGGTGTCCATGCTGACCAGTACATCCATCGGTACGGTAAACCGCTACGCCGGTGTTGTTGAACCTCAGAAGACCGTAAAAATCCAAAAAGCCTCTGATAAAAATGTTAAGGAGGTTTTCGTAAAAGAAGGTGATACGGTAACCAAAGGCGCACCGCTTTTTTCTTACGATACGGATGAAATTCAGATGAAGTTAAGTGAAGCCGAACTGGAGCTGGAACGAATCACCACAGAAATTTCCACCCTTTACAACCAGATTGAAACTCTTCAGAACGAAAAGGCCAAAGCGCCGGAGAGCGAAGCATTTTCCTATACGACTCAGATTCTGACCGCCCAAAACGACGTGAAACGAGCCGAATACAATCAGAAGAGTAAGGGTGTTGAAATCGAGCAGATTCGCAAATCTCTGGAAAATTCTACGATTACCAGCGAGATTGACGGGGTTGTAAAATCCATCAACGACGGTTCTCAGACTTCTTATGGATATGATAATGATACTGCCTACATGACCATTCTTTCAAATAATGAATACCGCATTAAAGGAACGATCAATGAGCAGAATATGTACGCCATTTCCACAGGACAGGAAATTCTTGTTCATTCGAGAATTGACGAAAGTATTACCTGGCGGGGTACGGTGACTGAGGTAGATACTGAAAATCCGGTGAGTAATCAGAACAACATGTATTCATCAAGCAGTGACACCAATACATCTTCCTCCTCCTATAACTTCTACGTGGAACTTGCCGACGAAGCGGTCCTCATGCTCGGACAGCACGTGTTTATGGAACCGGACCTTGGACAGACCGAGACAAAGGAAGGTCTGTGGCTTCCGGCTTACTACCTGGTAATTGACGGAAACGACGCCTATGTATGGGTCTGCGGAAAGAATGACAAATTGGAAAAACGTCAGATAACTACCGGTGAGCATGATGAAGAAATGGACGAATATGAAATCACTTCAGGGCTCACTCTGGAGGATTCCATCGCTTTTCCTGAAGATACACTGACCGAAGGCATGCCATGCGTCAACGCCGGCTCTCAGGGAGACTCCGAGATGGGTATTTCCGGCAATATGGAGGGAATGGTTGAATGATACTTGAATTAGAACATGTTTATAAGGATTATATGCAGGGCAAAATGGCCGTCCATATTCTGAAAGATATTTCCCTTTCTGTTGAAGAAGGCGAATATCTGGCAATTATGGGACCTTCCGGTTCAGGTAAGACAACTCTGATGAATATCATCGGCTGCCTGGATAAGCCAACATCCGGCTCTTATCATCTGAACGGAAAAGATGTCCTGGCCTATTCGGATAATGAACTTTCTGATACCCGGCTTTACAATATCGGCTTTGTATTCCAGAGTTTTCATCTGCTCCCGAAACAGACCGCTCTGGAAAATGTCTACCTGCCGCTGATTTATGCCGGCATCTCTAAGAAAGAACGCATTGAACGAGCTACAGAAGCCCTGGAAAGAGTCGGCCTCGGGGACCGTCTTCATTTTAAACCGACACAGCTTTCCGGCGGTCAGCAGCAACGTGTGGCTATCGCCAGAGCTATCGTCAATCATCCGACGATTCTTCTCGCCGATGAGCCAACAGGTGCGCTGGACAGTACCTCCGGTGAGCAGGTCATGGAACTTTTCCAGAAACTCAATGATGAAGGTATTACGATCATTATGATTACTCACGATGCCGAGATTGCCTCCCACGCCAAACGTCAGGCAATCATCCGTGATGGTATTCTCACAGGAAAGGAGGCTCCGGCTTATGAAAAAACCGCTGATTCTGACAATTAGTCTGGCCGCCGCCGTCGCTGTCGTCTGTGTCAGCATCGGAGGCTACCATATTTATAAAAATGCCAATACACGGGTGGAAGTTTCTCCGGTCTCAGCCGTTTCCGTTCCATTGTGGGAAGATAATTCCTCTTACGGCGTAGTGACCACGGACTTGACCCAGGATGTTTATATCACAGAAAATCAGGTCATTCAGGAAGTTCTCGTCAATGAAGGCGATACGGTTTCCGTTGGAACACCGTTGATGATCATGGATAATACCCTGGCAATGCTGGATTTGGAAATGCAGGCTCTTGCCATTGATAACATTGACCTGCAGATACAGGCTGCGAACCGGGATATCCATTTTCTTGAAACAGCCGCCATCGGCTACGACGCTCCCGAAAATGCAGGTGGCGATGAACTGCCGGAAATTTCCAAAAAAGCCGATGAGCATCAGCTCCTTTCATCCCCGGGTACAACTCCTGCGGATCCGGACGCTATCGTTTATCGACTGGACCGTCAGACGGTTTTATTTTTAAAAGATGATACCCAGAATATTTATACAGTAAAATGTGCACCGGAAACCGTTATCACACCGGATTTTCTCTACCGGATCAAAGGCCTGGATATGGACACCGGCCGTAAGATCGGCGAACCTCTGGTCGTATTTTTACAGATTCCATCCATCGGGAAACGTATTTATCTGGACGGCTATAATTTTGATATCCCGGAAGATTTTTATGAAATGACTCTGGAAGAATTTATGTATAACTACAACACTCAGATTTCCGATATCACTTCCGATGGCGAAAACGAAGCGAATCCATATGACGGAATTACCGCTGAAGAGCGTGACCGCCAATTGACAGAAAAGAAAAATCAATTGACCACTTTAAATATCGACCGGAAAGAAGCCGTTCTCAAATATGAAAAGATGCGCAAAGAGATTGCAGACGGAACGATTTTGAGCACCGTCAACGGACAGATCAAATCGGTTGGCGACCCGAACACGGGCATTGATGCCAACACACCGTTTATTTCAGTCTCCAGCCAGGACGGATTCTATTTAAAAGGTACAGTCAATGAATTAACACGTGAGGAAATCTCTGTAGGACAGCGCATTTCCGTGACCAATATGGAAACAGGCATGATGGCCGAAGCCGAGATTACATCCATCTCCGACTATCCTGTATCTGATAATGCATCCTCTTACGGCACCAATCCAAACACGTCGAATTATCCCTTCACTGCTTTCTTAAGTGAAACCAGCGGATTTAAAAATAACCAGTCGGTCAGCATTAATATTACTTCCAATGGAAACGGCACCGATTCCAAGCTGTATATTCCAAAAGCCTATGTCCGGGAGGACAACGGTGAACACTATGTTTTCATTGCGGATGAAAAGGGACGGCTGAAAAAGCAGACGGTTGAAGCAGGTGCCACCATGTACGGTTACTATCAGGAAATTAAAAGTGGTCTTACCACAGAAGATTTGATTGCATTTCCATACGGAAAAAATGTAAAAGAAGGAGTTAAAACCGAAGAAGCCGAATCTCCTTCCTACTATTAAAGGAGGATTCCAACATGCTTGAAAATATAAGACTTTCCATTCAGGGAATCTGGTCTCATAAGATGCGCTCCTTCCTTACTATGCTTGGTATTATCATCGGTATTGCAGCTATTATCTCCATCGTCTCCACTATCAAGGGAACCAACGAGCAGATCAAACAGAATCTGGTCGGCGCCGGAAATAATACGGTGGAAATAAAATTATACCAGAATGATTGGGAATATGAAGCTGCCTACAATGGACTGCCTCAGGGAGTTCCCATCATTACCGACGAAATCCGTGAAAGCATTCTGGAAGTTGACGGTGTGGAAAAAGCATCTCTTTACTTGAACAGAAATTACGCCGAAGGCATTTACTATCATAATACCGCTTTAAACGGCGGAAAAATCTACGGTATTGACGATCAGTATTTTTCCACCTGCGGATACCAGATGCAGAAAGGGCGCGGCTTTGTCGATGCTGACTACAAAAATTTCCGCAAGGTAGCTATTTTAGATTCGGCAGCTTATAATTCCCTCTTTGGCGGCAATGACCCAATTGACCAAACTATTGAAATTCAGGGAGAACCTTTTACAGTTATCGGTGTCTGTGAAAAATCCAACACCTTTAAACCGGTCATCAATTCAATGGAAGACTATTATAATTATATGGCGGCAGGCAGCGACGGCGGCATCATCTTTATTCCGGATGCTTCCTGGCCAATTCCCTACAACTATGATGAACCCCAGAACCTTATCATCCGGGCCGCCAGTACAGATGAAATGAGCAGCGCCGGCCGTAAATGTGCCGATCTGCTGAACGGTTATGTCACTTCCTCGGATGTCAAATATAAGGCTTCCGACCTTTTGGAACAGGCAAAAAACCTTCAGGAGTTGAGTGCAGCTACAAATCAGCAGTTGATATGGATTGCCAGCATCTCTCTTCTTGTCGGCGGTATCGGCGTTATGAACATTATGCTTGTATCCGTTACCGAACGTACCCGGGAAATTGGTTTAAAGAAAGCGATTGGCGCCAGAAAACGCCGGATTCTCGCCCAGTTTCTGACCGAGGCTGCCGTATTGACCAGTCTTGGCGGTATTATCGGCGTCGTGGCCGGTATTGTCATGGCTCAGGTAATTTCCAAAGTTTCACAGACGCCGTCTGCGATCAGCATACCGGCTATTATATTCTCTGTAATATTCTCCATGGCCATCGGTATCCTCTTTGGTCTGCTGCCTTCCATTAAAGCAGCAAACCTCAATCCGATTGACGCTTTGCGGCACGAGTAAAAGACGCCGCTGATATGTTCCTCAAAAGCTTGAAACGCTTTTTCAGAACATATCAGCGGCTTTTTTTGTGCAGACTTAAAATTTACTGCTATTAACCTTTGCAATACAAAAATTTGTCGATGGATTGTGAGTGATAAATACTCTGGATATGATAGAATTTATGATAGAGCAACCGCAGTACAGGGTGGTATGGCCTCATTCTACATAGGATGGGGGTGATGCTATTGAAACATTTTGACTTTAAGGACCTGATGGCCTTTGGTATGTTCCTTTTGGCATTGCTGACATTTATTTTTTCGTTTTGTAAGTAACTATACATAGAAAAATCCACCCTTAAAACTCTGGCCAGTTAAAGGGCGGATTTTCTAATCCACTACAAGGTCAACCACTTTTGTGGGCGGTTGTTCTCTTGGTTTTACTATAGCACATCTGCTGACACTTCGCAAGATATCTTTAATTCATATAGCTTGCAATAATCTGCCAGATTTCCGGACCGCTTTCCCATCCGATGCTCCAGCTGGCAACACCTGCCAGGTCATACTCCTGAATCATCTGCATACGGGCTCTGAGGGATGTTTCGTCCTCCAGCCAGATCTGATAACGACGTCCATCGACTTCCGATGTATATTCGCCGTAATTCTGTCCGGTACTCTCATCATAGACCGGCGTCACGCCGTGGCTCTCAAGATAGCCAGCCGCTTCTGTCATGCCCGCATTAAAGGATTCCACAATACCATTGGCGTCTGTTGCCCATACACGTGTATACAGAGGAATCGCATTGATGACCTTTTCCTTCGGCACCATATCGATCATATCTTCAATTCCCTGGCGTACAAAATTCATCGACGCTACGGAACCTGCCACATCAGAGCCGGAATGATGTTCATCATATCCCATAATGATTACATAATCGGCAAAAATTCCCTCTTCTTTATGATTATAATGTCTCCAGTACATCGGTGTATAATTGTCGATAGAGAAGACAATACGCTTTTCACGGCACAATTCGGAAAGCTCACGGACAAACTGAATATAATTATCTGCACCCGACTCACCGATCATCTCGAAATCAAGGTTGATGCCATCCAGATTATATGCGTCAATATAGGATGAAAGCTGTTCCAGCACATGCTGGCGTTTCGCCCGGGAGGATAAAATCTCGTCTGTCATCTCCCCATCAAAGTTCGTAAATTCATTAGTAAACATCGCCCAGACTTCAATTCCGGCCCCATGGGCTGTATTCACATAATCTGCGCTTCCAAGTGTCGTCAGATCGCCGTCCGTATTCTGGAAATAGAACCACCGAGGGCTGATCGTATTAATTCCAGGCACCTCTGTCAAAATCTGCTCCAGCTCTTCATTGGCAGATTCACTGTACACGCCATGCCATGCCAGATTAATTTTATGGTTTTTAGAAATGCTGGTAAAGACCGGTTCGCTAAATTCCGGTTCTGTCAGGGCCGACATGGATGGTGTATCCAGATCTTCATTCTTAACCCATCCGTTATAACCATCCTCAGTAACCACCTGAGCCCACTCATCACCGGCGCCGTCATCCAATACATAAAGTCTCTCGCCCCGTTCCAAATCTCTGAAAACCGGGCTTTTTATACCTCCCTGATAACGGATAACCGCTTTCTTTCCGGTCACCGTCGTCATATACGCTTCGCCCCATTGCGTTCGAGTAACTACCCGGTTCGGTTCCGTAAAGACCGCGCTGTCCATCTTCGTATTCTCTTTCACAAAGTCAAGGGAAATATAGAGCATTCCGTTTCGATTAATGACTACAGGAATATTGCTCGTTGCGGCCGTTGGGCCCACTGTATAGGACGTAGAATCCGGCGTGTACTGAGCCATACCTTCCGGTGTTGCGTATAAAACGCAGTTCTCATCTTCCTCCCAGTAAATTCTGGAGTTATAATAACGGTTTGCCGTATTTACATCCATATAGACATTCCCGGCACCGTCATCAATCGCCTTTGCCTCAAGCATCGAATTATTCAATGTAATTGTATACTCCCCATCTGAAACACCATACGTGGCATTATAGTCCACCAGGTTTTTCTCTGAACGAAATTCGTCAATTATGTCACATCCGCCAAGAATACCGAGGAGACATACAGAAATTAACAACATTCCCATAATTCTTCTTATCTTATTCATGTGCTTCAACCTAACCTTCCTTTTTGGTTTTTAAGTTTCGTGGATAAACAATCTGCCTGCCACAAAACAACCGAGCATGATCAAAAACCCAATGGCATAATAAAGGATATCTGCTTCCCGGTGTGTATCGTAAGTCAAAAGAACTCTATCAGAAATATTATAGGTCTCAATATACGTTTCTGTCGTCATACTTTCGCTGTCTGCTGCCTTCTCAAGCACCGACATATCATCCGATACCTGGGCCACAAATTCCATATCCGTTAAATCCGGCATCGCCTGGGAAAGACCGGCGTCATCCATCTCTGCCGGAATTTCTACAAACCATGACTGTTCACCAATGGACCCGATATAATAGTATCCGCTGATTTCATTCTTTGTATCCACCGTATAAAACCCTGTAAATCTCAAATCCATATGATTCACCCGAACGTACGCCTTTGTTTCCTCCGGCTGCCAGGATACCGATTCTTCCGAGGCATCCACAGACGGTATCATAAATGGATTTCTCCAAAAAAGCAACCCACAAACGATGGCAATCCCTGTCAGAATTCCCACGCCATAAAATATCCGTCCCACGATCGAATGCTGTTTTTGCGGATAACTCTTTATCTCTTGTTTTTCCATAATGATAGACTCCTATGCAGATTATATTTACGATTATACTACATTGGAGCCTATCAGGCAAATGTAAATGGAAATCTTACCCACTTTTAAGGAGATGCAGGCCCAAAATATGTAATGATATCCCACATTTGACATATAATAAGACTAGCTAAGTATAATAATGCCAGGCATTTTTAATTACAAAGGTTCACATAATGGGAAAGTAAAGATTTTTGAAATGAATTTGGAAGTCAGGCACATTACCTTAGAAATCTTATATAATTTATTATATCAAATGAAAAATCAAGCAGCAATCACATTGCTTCGACAAAAATTTTATAAAATTTAATATTTTAATCTCTTTACAGTTTCCGCTGCTGTAGGTATACTGTAGGTAACCTCAATCCTACATTAAAGGAGTGATTTCTATGAAGATTGAGAGACTTAATGAAAATCAGATTCGCTGTACGTTGAGCAAAGAAGATTTAGTAAATCGTGAGATTAAGCTGAGCGAGCTTGCTTACGGTTCTGATAAAGCAAAGCGGTTATTCCGTGATATGATGATTCAGGCTTCCACAGAGGTCGGATTTGAAGCAAACGATATTCCGCTTGTCATTGAAGCCATTCCTGTCTCCAGTGAATGTATTATATTGATTGTAACAAAGGTGGAGGACCCAGAAGAACTGGATACCCGATTTTCGAAGTTCTCACCAACGAATATATCCCTGGATGATGAGGATTCGGAAGACGAACCTTCCGACAGTCCTACCGGTTACCGCAGTGCGGCAGATATTCTGGATTTGTTTAAAAAGATCAGTGAGGAACTGATCGTCAAAGAGATTTCCTCCGACGAATCCCAGATTCCTCTGCCTTCCGGTTCCAAGCCGCAAAACCTCCGGTCCCTCGGAAATCTGAATATGACAAAGATTTTCTGCTTCCATCGACTGGATGATGTATGCCGCTATGCTGACGCTATCTATTCCAGATATCACAGCTCGAACACCTTATATAAAAATCCAAAAACCGGCGAGTTTTACCTGATACTTACAAAAGGCAAGGCATCTCCCCAGTTATTTAATAAGGTCTGCAATATCGCCATTGAATACGGCGATTACGTTCCGGCCACCGACGCATCTGTAGCTTACTATAATGAACATTACAAAGTTATTTTAAAAAACAGGGCTATCCAAAAATTGGCGAATCTGTAACAACAGAAACAGCGGGAAGTATATCTCCCCGCTGTTTTTCTACGTCTATTGAATTGAATCCTATTTATTATTCTTTTCAAGGAAGTTATTAATTTCTGCAACTAACGCTGCCGGATCAATACCATGAACCATTGCTGCTTCAGCGATGGTTTCACCCTGAGAAGATGGACAACCCAGACAATGCATACCAATGCTCATCAAAATAGGTGCTACACCTGCATCGATTCTTAATAAATCGCCAATCATAGTATCTTTTGTTACCTGTGCCATTTCAAAGTCCTCCTTCTGAAATTTTAATCATTGCTTATTATAATACATTATCTCTGGCTTTGCAAGTCCTCAATCATTCCTGCCTATTTTCCAAATATTCTCAATTATTTAGCTAAATGATAAATTATATCATTGATCTGTCATGTTATGCTTGTCTAACCGATGCCTTTTGTATTACAATAAGGTCGTACAACTTAACAGTACTAATTGATTTATCATACTTATAAGGAGGTAACTATCATGGCATATGTAATTTCTTCTGATTGTGTTTCCTGTGGTGCTTGCGCTGGCGAATGTCCAGTAGGCGCTATCGTTGAAGGCGATGGAAAATACGAAATCAAAGCTGATGACTGCATCGATTGCGGTACTTGCGCAGGAACATGTCCTACAGGCGCTATTTCTCAGGCTGATTAATTCTAAAAGAATAAAAAGTAAGGTGCTTCGGTTTTTCCGTAAGCACCTTATTTTTTTAGGACGCTCTTCCGGTCACCTGCGGCCTTCCGAGCGCCCTCTCCCTGCATTCTCAAAATTATTTTTTTATCTGCGGAACAGACTGAAATGCCTTTTATGCATTTTGGTCGGTGTATATGGCGGAAGCTTCGCCGCGGCCGCTTCCTGATATCCCCGCTGTCTTCCCCGAATGGCTTCATCCAGCTTTCTGAAACGCATTTCCTCTCTTTGCTCCCGTTCCTGCTCCATAACATCCATCTCCCGCATCAGTCGTTCAGTTACCTGGCGTGCAATTGACTCTTCCAATTTCAGGTTATTCGCCTGAAGTGCCTGAGACACGATACCATCCATTATGTATTTAAAATGGCTCATCTTCTCCGCAGGACTTACCGTAACAGCGACAGGTTCCTCTGTCTTTTCTACCTTTGCCAGTTCCGTCACCGTTTCTTTTACGGCTTTTCCCTCCGGATTCTGCACCTTTTCTTCGATCTTTTTAACCTTCTCCTCTGTTCTCTGAGTCTTTTCTTCAACTTTCTTAGATTTTTCTTCCGGCTCTCCAAAATTTTGCCGTACATTATTCAGCGAGATAATCTTCGTGTCTTTTTCTTCCTCAAACATGATCTCCAGAACATCTTTTATCGCTTTCAACTGAAATCCCCTGTCCTTTAACGCCCGTATTTGGCAAAATACATCGATTTCCCGCTGTGTATAATAACGATGGCCCATTTCATTCCTTGGTATGTCCAGTGACAGCTCGTCCTCCCAGTACCGGAGTACATGAGATTCAACCTTCACCATTTTTGCTGCATCCGATATTGTGTATCGCATTTCTTCCATAGAATACCTCCACTTAACCTTCTCGTTATCTAACAATCAAATTATAGCAAACCCCCGGAATATTTCAATTTTATGCCCTAACAACTTATCGACACCAGCCTTTCGAAAAATAAAAAAACCGGTCACATTATTCGTGACCGGCTTAATATACGCCGAAATATGCGCTATTTTATTTTTTTGATTTATTGGCAAACTTCGTGTAATTCGGAAGCCACACCAGTTCTACCGTTCCAATCGGGCCATTACGCTGTTTCGCAATGATAATCTCGGAAATATTTTTCTTATCCGTATCTTTATTATAATAATCATCTCTGTAGATGAACATTACCACATCCGCATCCTGCTCTATGGCCCCGGATTCACGTAAATCGGACAAAATCGGCCTATGATCCGGCCGGGTCTCACAGGCTCGTGAAAGCTGAGACAGTGCAATAACCGGTGCGTTAATCTCTCTGGCTAAAGCTTTTAATGAACGGGAAATTTCGGATATCTCCTGCTGTCTTGAATCCGTCCGTTTGCTGCCGCCGCTCATGAGCTGAAGATAATCGATAATGACCAGTCCCAGATCATTTTCAAGCTTAAACTTCCGGCATTTGGAACGCAGCTCTGAAATGGAAATTCCAGGGGTATCATCAATGATCAGGGGCGCTTTACTTATATCACCGGCACTTTCAATAAGCTTTTCCCAATCATTGGCGCTGAGATTACCGGTACGAATCAACTGAGAATCTACTTTTGACTCCATAGAAAGCAAACGGTTGACGAGCTGATCCTTCGACATTTCCAAACTGAATATGGCTGTCGGCACTTTATTTTTCACTGCAATATACTGAGCCAGATTCAACACAAACGCTGCTT
>CABRLU010000068.1 GCA_902471845.1 uncultured Lachnospiraceae bacterium
GGCTTGATCGGACCGTCGGCGCTGAGCTCGATGGACGAGCCCTGGACGAAAGCTCCGGCGGCCATGATCACATCACTGTCATACCCCGGCATAGCCCATGGTTCCGGATCAACAAAGCTGTCTACTGGTGCCGCGGCCTGAATACCCTTACAGAATTTAATGACACCCTCTGGTGAACCGAGAACCACGGCCTGAATAATATCGTGGCGGGATTCCGTACCGTTTGGAACCACATCAAAGCCAAGTTTTTCATAAATATTAGCCGCAAAAACAGCCCCTTTCAAGGCTCCTGCAACAACCTGAGGCGCCAGGAATAATCCCTGATAGAAAGAGCGGTTGACGCCAAGACTGGCTCCAAGCTCTTTTCCCAGTCCCGGAGCTGTCAGTCGGTAAGCTGCCCGTTCCACACATTCTTTTTTCCCTACAATATATCCACCGATCGGCGCGAGACCGCCGCCCGGATTTTTGATGAGTGAACCGACACACATATCGGCGCCCACATCCGTTGGCTCAATTTTTTCTACAAATTCACCATAGCAATTATCCACCATACAGATAACATCCGGTTTAATGGATTTTACAAAACGAATGAGCTCGCCGATCCGCGCCACGGATAACGTCGGGCGGGTCTGATAGCCTTTAGAACGCTGAATCGTTACCAGCTTTGTCCGTTCATTGATTGCTTTGCGGATATTTTCAAAATCAAAATCTCCATTCGGAAGTAAATCCACCTGACGGTAGGTTACGCCATATTCCGCCAGAGAACCGGTCTGAGGGCGGATGCCGATAACGCCTTCCAGCGTATCATAAGGCTTGCCGACTGGTGAAAGCAGTTCGTCTCCTGGTCGAAGATTTCCGGACAGGGCGATCGTCAGTGCATGGGTTCCGCAGGTAATATGCGGACGTACAAGGGCGTCCTCTGTATGAAAGATATGGGCATAGACCTTTTCCAGCGTATCCCGGCCAAGGTCATCATAACCATAACCGGAAGACGGTTGAAAATGAGCCTCGCTTACTTTGTTTGCCTGCATGGCCATAACCACTTTTAACTGATTATATTCTGCCACAGCATCGATGGCTTTAAACCTTTCTTCCAGACTTTTTTCAATACTTTCACAAAAGTCATAGACTTCCGGCATGATTCCGGCTGCTTTATACATTTCTCTCATTTTTGCAAACTCCATTCTCTATCGATTGTATTTAATATTTCTTTTAATATTTCCTCATCCGAGAACACAAGACTCTTATCCAGCCACCGGACGTCCCGTTCCCGCCGGAACCAGGTGAGCTGCCGCTTGGCAAAATGCCGTGTATCCCGTTTTAAAACATAGATTGCTTCATCCAGGGTACATTCATTTTTCAGATAAGGAATCAGTTCTTTATATCCAAGTCCCTGCATGGAGACCAGAGAACTATCATACCCCTTTTTCAGGAGATTGTCTACCTCTGAAATAAGTCCATTTTGAATCATCTGATCAATGCGTTTTTCAATACGTTCATACAGAACCTGTCGGTTATGGGTCAGTACAAAATAGAGGAAATCATAAGGAGATTCCTTGTGACGTTCCGTTTCATTGTGGGTAGAAATCTTTTCACCGTGCATCTGGTAATATTCCAGTGCACGGATTACCCGCTTTACATTGTTTGCATGAATCTGTTCGGCGGATTCCGGGTCCACCTCTCTGAGCCTTTCATGGAGAAATCCGGCGCCTTTTGTTATGGCCAGTGTTTCCAGTTCTTTTCGAATCGAAGCATCCGAATCTTCCTCAGAAAAATCAATGTCATAGAGAAGGGCCTGAATATAAAACCCGGTGCCTCCCACCAGGATTGGAATATGTCCCCGACTGTAAATATCTTCTACAGCGTTTTTTGCCAGATCTTTAAACATGGCCACGTTAAAAGCTGTGTCGGGTTCAAGAATATCGATTAAATGATGCGGCACGCCGTCCATTTCTTCCGGACGTATTTTGGCCGTGCCAATATCCATATATTTGTAGACCTGCATAGAATCGGCAGAGATGATTTCTCCGCCGATGGATTTTGCCAGGGATATGGATAATTCAGTTTTTCCGACAGCCGTCGGTCCTGTTAATATAATTAAAGGTTTCATATGATAATTCCATTCATTATACAATCCGTTTAAAACGTTTTTCAAGTTCCGTTTTTGTCATGGATATGATTGTTGGGCGACCATGGGGGCAGGTATAGGGGTTTTCTGCCTTCAAAAGTTCTTCGATCAGAGCATCCGCTTCTTTTGCTGATATGCGCATATTTCCCTTTACTGCAGCTTTACAGGCCATTGTCGCAATCTTATCTCCTATAACATCGGTCCGCATTCTTTCGAACTCTCCGGCCAGTTCATCGAGAAGTTCAGTGACCATTTCTTTTCCCGTAAAACCGTACAAATCTGACGGAACTCCCCGAAGGGCATATTCTTTACCTCCAAAGGATTCAAACTCAAAGCCCATTTTTTTAAATTCATCCATGTACCGGTTCAGCAAATCAATCTCTGTCATGGATAAAGTCAGAATAATCGGCGGCTGAACCATCTGTGTCATCGGTTGATTTTCTTTAAAACGTTTCATCAGTTTTTCATAGAGCACTTTTTCATGGGCTGCATGCTGATCGATAATAAAAAGTTTTCCGTCATATTCTACGATCCAATAGGTCTCAAAGACTTGTCCGATCAATTTGTGGCGCACCCGCGCTTCTTTTGTCAGCAGGCCGGTTTCAAACAATTCGTACTGCTGCGGCTTTTCTTCCACTGTCGAAGCTCTCAGCGTTTCCAGACGTTTTTTTTCAAAAGGTTCCGGGAATTTTTCTTTCGTCTCCTTTGGCTCCGGCCGGGTGTCCGGTTTCGGCTCCGGTGTTCTCTTTGGTGATGTGGCAGTCTGTGCGGTCAACTGCTCAATCGGATGTTTCATCAATCCTGATGTCGGTTGATCAACTGTCCGTCCCGGCCGCACTGCTGCTGTGGTCTTTTTCGGTTCCGATGGTTTGACTTCCGGAATCAGCTCTTTGCCCAAAAGCACATGACGAAGAGACTCATAGATGAATTTATATAGCTCCTGTCCATGGCTGAAACGCACTTCCATCTTTGTCGGATGGACGTTCACGTCCAGTTCCGCCGTATCCAGGGTAAAATGGAGTACGGCAAAAGGAAACTTATGAACCATGGTAAATGTCTTATACGCATCTTCAATAGCCTGGGTGATGACCGGACTTTTAATATATCTTCCATTAATAAAATAGTTTTCGTAAGAACGGTTTCCACGGCATATGATAGGTTTTCCGATAAATCCGGTCATATGGACACCATTTTGTTCAGTCTCTACCGGAAGCAGATTTGCCGAAATATCTCTCCCATATATATGGTAAAGAATATCCTTTAGCCGTCCGTTGCCTGACGTATGCAGTCGGTTCTGACGGTTATTAATAAATTTGAAAGAAACCTCCGGATGGGACATGGAAAGTCTGGCCATCAGGTCACTGATATAACCAGCTTCCGTCATATTCGATTTTAAAAACTTTCGTCTCGCCGGGGTGTTGTAAAATAATTGACGTACAATAAAGGTTGTTCCATCCGGACAGCCGATATCCTCTATGGATTTTTCCACGCCGCCGTCAATTCGGTACCGACAGCCGGTCATGGCATGAGCTGTTTTCGTCAGAAGCTCCACCTGTGCCACAGCGGATATACTGGAAAGAGCCTCTCCCCGAAAGCCAAGGGAACGAATCGTCTGTAAATCCTGAGCGGAACGAATTTTACTCGTAGAATGACGGAGAAAAGCCATGGAAATATCATCTTTTTCCATACCGCTGCCATTATCCGTAATACGAATCAGAGAGGTTCCGCCATCCTGAATTTCCACGGTCACCGCCGTGGCTCCGGCATCGATGGCATTTTCCACCAGTTCCTTGACAACAGAGGATGGCCGCTCTACGACCTCCCCGGCCGCTATTTTATTAATGGTTTCTCCATCTAATACCTGTATTTTTCCCATTTTATCACCGTTTCTTTATTTCATCCTGATATTGATATAAAAGATTTATCGCTTCCAGAGGGGTCAATCTTGCAAGATCCAATGCTGCAATCTGAGCAATGACCATTTGATCCGGCGAGGCCGCCTCTTCAACTGTCTGTGAATTTTCCTCCGAACCGGACAGACAGGCACCTTCTTCGCTGGCAATTTCTCTGGCTTTTGATGCAATATCCGCATCGATTAACTGAAGGACGATT
Organism: uncultured Lachnospiraceae bacterium; assembly: GCA_902471845.1. Classification (GTDB taxonomy): domain Bacteria; phylum Bacillota; class Clostridia; order Lachnospirales; family Lachnospiraceae; genus Frisingicoccus. The sequence continues at coordinate 4,241 of CABRLU010000068.1, forward strand.
TCTTTGGCCCTGTCAGTAACGGAAGAAGGAATTCCCGCCAGCCTGGCTACCTGGATTCCATAGCTTTTATCTGCACCGCCCTGTATGATCTTCCGAAGGAAAATAATATCATCGCCCTGCTCTTTGACAGCAATGCAGTAATTATTTACGCCCGGAAGACGTCCTTCCAGTTCGGTCAATTCATGATAGTGGGTTGCAAAAAGGGTTTTTGCCCCCAGTTTTTTCTTGTCACTGATATGTTCAACAACGGCCCAGGCGATACTCAAGCCGTCAAAGGTTGAAGTTCCCCGTCCGATCTCATCCAGAATCAGCAGACTGTCCTTTGTCGCATTCCGAAGAATGTTGGCCACTTCGTTCATCTCCACCATGAAGGTGCTCTGACCGCTGGCCAGATCATCCGATGCGCCAACACGGGTGAAAATCCGGTCTGAAATACCGATATTCGCACTGGCAGCCGGCACAAAAGAGCCCATCTGGGCCATCAGTACGATTAAAGCTGTCTGACGCATATAGGTGGATTTTCCTGCCATATTTGGTCCGGTGATAATAGATACCCGACGTTCACTGTTGTCGAGAAATGTATCGTTTGGTACAAAAGCATCGTTCGGAATCATCTGTTCCACGACCGGATGCCGTCCGTCCTTAATATCTATAATACCATTTTCGTTAATCTGGGGCCGGACATAATGGTTTCGTTCGGCCACGTAGGCCAGCGATGCGTAGACATCCATTTTTGCCAGTGCTTTTGCCGTCTGCTGAATCCGTTTAACTTCGCCGCCGATCTGGTCACGAATCATGGCAAATAAATCATATTCCAGAGAAAATAATTTCTCTTCCGCACCGAGAATCATATCTTCCAGTTCTTTTAATTCCGGTGTGATATAGCGCTCTGCATTGGCCATGGTCTGTTTCCGTGTCCAATCTTCCGGAACCAGTTCTTTATAGGAATTGGTAACCTCAAGATAATAACCAAATACTTTATTGAATTTAATTCGTAGATTTTTAATTCCTGTTTTTTCCCGCTCAGTCTGCTCCATTTGAGCCAGCCATTGCTTTCCCTCAGTTTTTGCATTTCGGTATTTATCTACAGTTTCATTATACCCGGTCTTGATAATACCGCCTTCTTTGATTGAAATTGGCGGTTCCTCCTCGATGGCAGTTTCAATCAGTCTGGTAATATCTTCAAGACCATCCAGACTTTCGTAAATTTCCTTTAAATCGGCCGTTTTCATATTTCGGAGCAGATATTTGATCGGAGGAATCATGGAAAGTGAATTTTTAAAAGAAATCAGATCTCTTGGATTTGCAGATTTATAACTGATTTTACTCATCAACCGTTCCAGGTCATAGATCGCATTTAAATATTCCCGGATTTCATCTCGTGTAATGACATCTTCGTTTAATTCGTCCAGACTTTCCAGCCGGCGTTCGATCAAATCCTTTTGAACAAAGGGCTGTTCAATACAGTTTCTTAAAAAACGGGCACCCATGGCTGTTTTTGTCTTATCCAGAACCCAAAGGAGAGAGCCTCTCTTCTGCTTTTCACGCAGCGTCTCCAGAAGTTCCAGATTCCTTCGTGTGGCCGTATCCAGGACCATAAAGCGTTCTGTGTGATAAGGTGTGATCTTTGTCATCTGAGGCAGGGCATTTTTCTGAGTTTCATATAAATATTGTAAAAGCATTCCTGCGGCAATGGTTCCCGTAGGATAGTCTGAAAGGCCGAGGCCTTCCAGAGATGCCACATGGAAATGTTCTTTTAATTTACGAATACACAATGCTTCATCCGAATACCAGCTTTCCAGGGCGGATACAGATATTCGCATTTTTTCTCCGATATCTTCCAAATCAATACCGCACATTGGGAAATAATCGTTATAAACAATCTCCGCCGGCGCATATTTTGTGATTTCGTCCAGCACTTTTTTATCCGAATCCACTTCGGTCATATAATAATCTCCGGTGGAAATATCTGCGACGCTGACGCCGAATCGCTCATCCATATAAAAAAGACACATCAGATAATTATTTTTCGTTTCATCCAGAGACTGTATACTTAAGTTTGTTCCCGGTGTGACAATACGGATGACTTCACGTTTGACAATACCTTTGGCAGTTTTCGGATCTTCCATCTGCTCACAGATGGCCGCTTTATATCCTTTTTCAATTAATTTGCTCAGATAGCCATCCAGCGCATGATAAGGAATACCGCACATCGGGGCCCGTTCTTCCTGTCCGCAGTCTTTTCCTGTCAGTGTGATTTCCAATGCTTTTGATGCAATGATCGCATCATCAAAAAACATTTCATAAAAATCACCCAGACGATATAATAAAATGCAGTCTTTATACTGTTTTTTTGTTTCCACATATTGCTGCATCATAGGTGTTAATGGTGCCATTCTTCTCCTCCGGTTTCTATAATAAATAAGTAAAAGAAATTCTTATAACATCTTATCTTTTTCAGAAAATAATGTCAACCAAATCTATTCTCTTTCGATAAAATTCATCACCATGTGTAAAAAAATGGATTTTATTCTCCTTATTCCCCACTTTTTTTCAAAAAATATTGATTTTTTATTAAAAAAAGGCTATGATAACCATAGTTTTCCATTTTTTTAACCACATTCAACCCACCAGGATATTTTTATCCGGATGTGTTTGGAACGGGGAAAGGATATAAAATGATTTTACAATTGATTAAAGAAGAAGATGTTGCTGAGGTCCTTGAAATTTATGCGCCTTATGTTCAAAATACGGCGATTACATTCGAATATGAAGTGCCGTCTCTGGAAAGCTTTTCGGAACGTGTCCACCACTATACGGAACAGTATCCATGGATTGTCGCGAAGGACCACGGCAAAATCGTAGGCTATGCCTATGCCTCTCTTTACCGCAACCGCGAAGCTTATCAGTGGTGCTGTGAGCTTTCCGTATATCTACGTCCGGAGGTTCAGGGAAGGGATCTTGGCCGCACACTTTACTCCGCATTAATGGATTTACTGACACTTCAGGGCTATTATATGGTTTATGGCGTGATCACGCTGCCAAATGAAGCCAGTCTCGGACTGCATAATCAACTCGGTTTTTCTATGGACGGTATTCAGGAAAACTGCGGTTTTAAATTGGGAAGCTGGCATCATACGGCGATCATGTCAAAGGCTCTGCGGGATTTTGAGTCTCCGTCCTCTGAACCCAAATCCATTCATGAAATTTCGAACGATGTGATTAATGCTATCCTAAGCAAGGGGCTGTTGCATTAAAATAGATTACCATAAAAATGTTATGGAAACTTATAATCCGAAAATATAAAAAGAACCGCTGCTCTATAGATTATTTATATCTATTGAACAGCGGCTTTTTTAAGTCTATATAAGTTTTTTGGAGCTTGAATTATACGTTAAACAGTAAATCGCCGTAGGTTGGGAATGGCCATACAGATTTATCTACAAGCATTTCCAGAGCATCGGCTGGCTCACGCAGTTCGGACATGGTTGTAAATACTTCATCACGATAAGCAATGGCCTGAGCTTTTGGCTCTTCGATGGCAGCGGCTTTATCTGTTACTGCTTCCAGTTTTTCCAGAGCGGCATTCATAGCTACCAGATTTTTGGAAATTTCAGCAAGAGAAGCTTCCTGTACAGAGGCATCCGCACCAACAGCTTTGACAGCGGCTACGGACTGTGCCACGGTCGTTGTATATTTGATGACTGCAGGGATGATCTCCTTCTTAGCCATATCAATCATCGTTCTTGCTTCAATGTTGATTGCTTTTGCATATGTTTCGTAACCAACTTCCTGACGGGATGTTAATTCGACACGGGTCATAACCTTATGCTTTTCAAAGAGTTCAACAGCAGATTCATCTGTCAGATATCCAAGGGCATCTACCATATTCTTAATGTTTGGAAGACCTCTGCGTTCTGCTTCTTCCACCCATTCTTCTGAATATCCGTTGCCATTGAAGATGATACGGATATGTTCGCTGATCCACTGTTTTGTCAGATCATGAGCAGCCATGATCGGATCATCGGAAGCTTCCAGAACATCAGCAGCCTGACGCAGCGTTTCTGCAACGATCGTGTTTAAAACGGTGTTCGGGTCGGCAATGGATGCTGTAGAACCAACCATACGGAACTCAAATTTGTTGCCTGTGAAAGCAAATGGTGATGTACGGTTACGGTCTGTCGCATCTTTCATGAAGGACGGTACTGTGGAAACACCGACATCCAGTTTTCCGCCGACCTTACTGGAAGTTGCTTCACCCTTTTCACAAAGCTGATTTAATACGTCTTCCAACTGTTCTCCAAGGAAAATAGAGATAATAGCCGGAGGTGCCTCGTTAGCACCAAGACGGTGATCGTTGCCAGGGTTTGCGGCAGATTCACGAAGCAATGGTGCATATTCATCAACAGCTTTCAGAATTGCAGATAAAATCAAAAGGAACTGCTTATTCTGATGTGGTGTTGTACCTGGGTCTAAGAGATTTACACCAGTATCTGTGGACATGGACCAGTTGTTGTGTTTACCGGAACCATTGATACCTGCAAATGGTTTTTCATGAAGCAGGCATACCAGATTATGACGAAGCGCTACTTTTTTCATTGTTTCCATGATCAACTGGTTATGGTCTGTGGCAATGTTTGTTGTATTAAAAATCGGAGCCAGCTCATGCTGTGCCGGAGCCACTTCATTGTGCTGTGTTTTGGCTGTGACGCCAAGTTTCCAGAGTTCCTCGTTTAAATCGTTCATGTAGGAAGATACACGTTCTTTAATGCTTCCGAAGTAATGGTCATCCAATTCCTGTCCCTTTGGAGCCGGAGCGCCGAACAATGTACGGCCTGCAAAAATTAAATCTTCACGCTGATTGTATGTATCTCTGTCTACAAGGAAGTATTCCTGTTCCGGTCCGACGCTTGTTGTAATTCTCTGAGATTCTGTATCGCCAAAAGCACGAACGATACGAAGTGCCTGAACATTTAAAGCTTCCATGGAACGAAGCAATGGTGTCTTTTTGTCCAGAGCTTCACCAGTATAAGAGCAGAAAATAGTCGGGATGCAAAGTACCGTACTGCCGCTCGGTGTCTCATGAACAAAGGCCGGTGATGTACAATCCCATGCTGTATAACCTCTGGCCTCAAATGTTGCACGAAGACCGCCGGAAGGGAAAGAGGAACCATCCGGTTCACCTTTAATTAATTCTTTTCCTGAGAACTCAAGAATAACGCCGCCATCGTCTGTAGGTGAGATAAATGCGTCATGTTTTTCAGCGGTAATTCCTGTCAAAGGCTGGAACCAGTGTGTATAATGGGTAGCGCCTTTTTCAATTGCCCAGTCTTTCATCGCATTGGCGACAACTTCAGCCACATGGCTGTCAAGCTCTCCGCCTACGGAAATGGTCTGTTTTAATTCTTTGTAAATTTTCTTTGGGAGTCTTTCTTTCATGGTTGCGTCGTCAAAAACGTCTGAACCAAAAATTTCTGCTACATCAATTTTCTTTGCCATTGATAATTCCTCTCCTCTATCATTTTTTTGATTATAAGTAAAAAAAGGTGCTCTCCACGAATAGAGAACACCTTTGCTCGACTTCGTGTATAGATTATCACACTCCGGCGAAAAAATAAACATATTTTTACAAAAAATTTGATTTTTGTTAATTTCTCATAATTCCGCCAGAAAGACCATTCAATTTTTCGTGAAATTTACAGGCTCGCCCATATAATAAAAATTCTTACAGGATGTTAGACGAACAGGGACGATCTTGCCGATCATGGAGGCATTTCCCTCAAAATGAACCACTGTATTGTTGCTTAAACGTCCTGTGACCAGCCTTTTATCCTGACGGTTGATTTCTTCCACAAGAACCTCCTGAACCGTCCCTTCGTGACGGCTGCACACCCGTGCGGCAATCGTCTGAACTTCTTCCAGAAGCCGGTTAAACCGGTCTTTCACTTCCGTCTCAGGCACCTGGTTTTCCATTACCGCCGCCGGAGTTCCGGTTCGTTTGGAATAAATAAAGGTATAGGCGCTGTCATAACCGACTTTACGTACCACATCCATCGTTTCGAGAAAATCTTCCTCGGTTTCTCCCGGAAAACCGACAATAATATCTGTTGTCAGAGAAATGTCCGGGCAGGCCGCCCGCAATTTATCCACCAGCAGAAGATAGTCCTCTTTTGTATATTTTCGGTTCATTTTCTTTAAAATCTCCGTGCTTCCGGATTGAAGCGGCAAATGCAGATGACGGCAGATTTTCGGTTCCTCGGCCATGACCTGAATGAGTTCATCGGATAAATCCTTCGGATGTGACGTCATGAAGCGTACCCGAAGCAGACCGGGAATACGGCAGATTCTACGAAGAAGCTCGGCAAAGCTGATCGGCGTCTCCAGATTTTTACCGTAGGAATTTACATTCTGTCCAAGGAGCATGACTTCGACGACACCGTCGGCCACGGCATTTTCAATCTCCCGGATAATATCTTCCGGCTGGCGGCTCCGTTCCCGCCCCCGCACATAAGGTACAATACAGTAGCTGCAAAAATTATTACAGCCAAACATGATATTGATGCCTGTTTTAAAAGCGTATTTTCGGTCATTCGGCAAATCTTCCACAATCTGTTCTGTGTCTTTCCAGATATCAATGACCATCTGATTTTCTGTGATCCGCCGATAGATCAGCTCAGCAAATTTAAAAATATTATGGGTTCCAAAAATCAGGTCCACGTGACGATAGCTTTTTTTCAGCTTTTCCACGACTTCCGGTTCCTGCATCATACAGCCGCACAGAGCGATCAGCATGGACGGATTTTTCTTTTTGATCTGCTTCATCTGACCAAGACGTCCATAAACACGAAGATTGGCATTTTCTCTTACCGTACATGTATTGTAAATAACAAAATCCGCATTTTCTGAATCAATCATTTCATAGCCGATTTTTTCAAGAATTCCCGTAAGCTTTTCCGAATCTCTGGCATTCATCTGACAGCCAAAGGTGACTACCGAAGCTGTCAGCGGTCTTCCGAGTTCTGTTTTCTGCTTTTCTACCCACTGGCGGCATTGTTCCATATAATAATATTGGCGTTCCGCTTCCGTAAGATTTTCTGTTAACATAGTTCCCCCTGTGTATTATGGCCGAATCTGGCCATTGCCGTAAATAATGTATTTTGTCGTTGTCAGT
>CABRLU010000069.1 GCA_902471845.1 uncultured Lachnospiraceae bacterium
CCCCGATGTCCGCCTCCGGCTGTCTCCACTGCATCCACCATATAAGGCTGCATCATATTTCCGCCATTGGCGATTGTCGCCGCGATCATAACCATCTGAAGCGGTGTCACCTGCGTATGCCCCTGGCCAATGGCCGTCGCCGCCGTCTGCCAGTCTGAATCATCCGCCGCCAGGCTAAAGATACTCTTTGTATGCGGTATTTCCGTCGGAAGCTCTTTGTTAAAGAACAGGCTTTCACAGGTGTCCTTTAAAAGATTATCCGGAAGCCCCAGACCAATATTGCCAAAGGAAGCATTACAGGAATAAGCATAAGAATCCATAAAGTTCTCTTCACCATGGACAATCTGGTCAAAACATGTAATATACTCATCGCCGCCAAGATTGATCTGACCTTCGCACACATAATGATAACTATTATAATCGGCTCCGGAACGGATATAAGCAAGAGAAGTCAACGTTTTAAAAATCGAACCGGGAATAAAAAGTCCAAAGGTCGTTTTATTCAGCAAACTGTCATTACTCTCTTCCGAAACAATATACTCATAATCATCCACCAGTGTATTCGGATCATAGTCCGGTTTAGACACCATGGCCAGCACCCGCCCTGTGGCAGGCTCAATGGCAATGACTGCCCCGTCATTGTAGCCAAGGGCATTATAGGCTACTTCCTGCAGCTGTGCATTTAAGGTCGTCACCACCCGGTCTCCCTGATTTTTCTCGCCCCGGATATCCTGAAGGGCATTTAAGATTGGATTGCCGTTTGACTGCAGCATGTAAAAATTCTGCGACAATTCAACACCGGACTGATTAATCTCTGATGTACCAACTGCATGGGAGAAAATCCGTCCCATCGGATAGTATCGGGTTTCATTACCATTTTCATCAACCAGCGTTTCGGCCAGGACCGTTCCGTCACTGGATACAATATCTCCCCGGACAACTGTGTCCGCAAAAGAATTAATCCGCACATTATAAGCGCTGTTAATAACATTCTTACTGACAAAGGCATTAAAATAAACAAAATAACCAATCATCAGCACAAAGAGAAAAGCAAATACATAAGTCACCGCCAGAATTTCCGGATTCTGACTGCGGCGCTTTTTGCGCACAGCCTTTCGTTCTTCAAGCTCCTCCGGCGTCAGCCGCAGCTTTTTAATCCGGCGCTTCTCAGGAATTTCTTCTTCTGCCTCTTCCGGAATTCTTTCCGATTCCAACCGACGACGCCTGGTTCGACGCACCGGACGTTCTTCCGGCACATTCTCTTCCTCATCCGAAAAACTTTCCTCCGGAATGCTCCTTCGGGATGTAGTTCTTCCGGAAGACTCCGGAAGAATCTCCTCATCAAAAAAGTCCATAGTATCAAAATCCGGCTGAAATTCAAAATCTTCACCGTCATTTAAAGGCAGATCCATAAACACTTTTGTTTCTCCCATGGAATCGCCCGCATCACTTTCCGAACCTCTTTTCACCGGTTCCTTCGGCAGATCATCGATATTTATTTTACGAACACTCTTCTTCGTCGTCTCGTTCTTCTCGTCTCGTTTCAAGGATACGCACCTCTCTTTGTCGCAGCAGGTAAAGGCCCTGGATGACTGCAAAGATTATAATTGTCGATAATACACTACTTCCGCCGTAACTGATCAGCGGCATGGTAACACCCGTATGGGGAATCAGCTTTGTCACTCCGCCGATACAGAGAAACAATTGAATTCCATAGGCCGTACTTAACCCCATAGCCACCAGCTTGTAAAAAGGCTTTACCAGCTGCAGGGAAATATTAATAAACATTAAAAAGCAGCTAAAATATACAAGAATCAGACATATGGCAAACAGGGCCCCCATTTCTTCGGCAATCGCAGAAAAGATAAAGTCGCTGACTACGACCGGAATCGTATCCGGCTTGCCTTTAAAAAGTCCCATACCGAACCATCCGCCCGTACCGATGGCAAACAGGGACTGGGCAATCTGATATCCGGCATCGTTATAATTCCCCCACGGGTCACTCCATGCTACTACACGGGTCTTTACATGATCAAACAATTTGTAGGCCACAACTGCCGCCGCCGAGCCGGCCCCCAGACCTAATGCCATGTACCTGAACTGGCGTGTCGCCACATAGAGCATGACCAGATAAGTCACAAAGAAAATGACCGCCGCGCCAAGGTCACGTTCAACAACGAGTACAAGTACATAAGCCGCCGCGGCCGCCGTTGTGATCACTATCCGCTTAAAACTCGTATCCCGCGCCAGCATGGCCGCAACAAAGAAAACAAAAACGATCTTCGCCAGCTCTGAAGGCTGAAGACTAAAGCCGCCAATAGATATCCAGTTGGTCGCTCCATACATACTTCTTCCGAAAACAAAAACAGAAGCAACCATCAAAAATCCAAATACGCCCAGGAATACGCCCCATCGATCCACAATACGCACCCGAAGCATAAATGCCGGAATGACAAGGCTGATACAGGCCGCCGCTACAGCAATCCCAAACTGTCGTACAGCCATATCAAAATCCAGCCGGGTCAGTATGACAAATCCGACCATGAGCAGATAACACATATTATTGACAATCAGTCGGGATGCATTTTTATAAATCGTCCCATAAATAATCAGTGTCGTAAGGAACAACACAAACTGGGCGCCATAAAAATACAGCATTTTCATATCTTTGGTCATCAGATAAATGATCAGATAACAGATGAAATGAATGAGAAACATCAGTACATTCTGAACCACATAGACATGTCCCCGATCATACTCATGGCGGTCGCTGAATACGGTAAAACACTTCATCGCATAGGAAGCTGCCAGAATTGCCAGTACATATTTTGAAACATGAATGATGACATTGACCATATTAATCCATCAACTCCTTACTCTATCCCCCGGGCAAAATGACCGCGGGTAAAATCTTTAAGGATATTTTTCGCCGGTAATCCGTCTCTGTAGATTGACTTATAACTGCTGAGCAGTGCCCTCATCTCTTCTTCTGTTTCCATAGTAAAATGGACACGGACAGATGCCGGAGCCAGTTCAAGAAGCTCCTTTTTCTTATCAATCAACATCGTCGGAAGCCCGTTGTATATCTTGTTATAGCAGAACTCGCATTCATTATATACATAAAAATGTTTATGCTGCCGGTCTGTTAATTGTAACATCTCCGGCCGTTTTGTACAACCTTCCCGCGTTTTTTTTACGCATTGGGCCGAAATCATAAGCTGCTGGTGACCATAAATAACCAGTTCCATATCGGAGCATCTGAGCTTCTTAAGCTCCGGATAATTCAGTTCGGCCGGGGCCGTCAGCTCCACATTCCCAAGGCCCGACAAAAAAGTTTTTGAGCGTCGATTCATACTGTAAATACTCGAATCAAACACAAAATTTCCTTCCGGCAGCAGCGATTTCACCATTAGAAAAGCCTCCATATGACGCACCAGCCACCCGTCGGCAAACTCAGAAGCGGACTTAATATAAGAAATCAGTTTTTGTCTGTCTTTCTCCCGGACGATTCCCGGCAATGCAAAATAAATCTCTTTTCCTTCCTGTTTTAACAGACGCACGGTTTGAAAATTTTCCTGAACCGCCTCATGAAGTTCCACATAAACCCGTCTTATATCTCTAAATTCCGCCAGCAGACAGCCGCGTCTCAGCATCTGAGGTCCGGTCAACATCACATGCAATGCCGGAATCCTTTGTGTCGCCGGCACCGATTGTTCCTGGGGCGAGGCTTTTTCTTCTTCATTTCGCATATATTTTTTTAAACATTCCGCTTCAAGAGCTTCCAGGCCACGCCGCCTCAAAAGCTTCAACTGTTGATTCGGCACATAGCACTGTCCATCGGTTTCGACTTCCAGCTCTTCAAAAACAAATGGGGTGCCTCCTGTTTGCTGAATCGGTTTTCCAAGCTGCTCGGCCGACATCGGTTGATTTTTTGCCGGTTCTGCCTCCGCCCCTTCCAGAGAAACCGAAATATCTCCCCAGATTAAGGTCAGTGTAACAGGAAAATCTTTCATAACTCTTAATGTCCCATAAATCTTCTCTTTCAATTCCTGCCGCAGATATCTCTCATGCAGTTTCTCGATTAAAGATGGATTCCGCATTCGAAAGACCGTTGTCCCCGGGATAAGTTTTCGATTTTTCTCTTTCTTTTTTCCCGTCTCCGGTTTGAAAAGACCATTTTCAGGCACAGGCTGTCCCAATGTCCACTGCAGTTCTTCTTTTCCGGTTTTACTGCGTATTTCAAGTACATCTCCCGGTTTTAATTCGGTACAGGCTCGAATATCCCCTTTTTTTGTCACCGTTCCTACTGGTACGCCCATATGATTCGGCCGCTCCGTAAATATCATCTCTGCTCCGTTATTTCGATGCAGATAACCACCGGAAAAGCCGCCCCGGTTGTATAAATCCATGAGCCGTTCCATATCTTTTTCATCCACGCAGAATCTATCCCGGCCATATTCCAGATAAAGGTCTGTGTAATGACGATATAAAAAAGCTGTCAGCGCCGCATACTCAGGTTTTTTCATCCTTCCTTCAATCTTGAAAGAATCTGTGCCGCTCTCAACCAGATCCGGTATATCGGAAAGGATACATATATCCTTCGGGCTGAGCAGATAACGGCCCTCCCTGTCTCCTTCCGCCTGATAAGGAAGACGGCACGGTTGAGCACATCTCCCCCGATTACCGCTGCGTCCGCCGATCACACTACTCATAAGGCACTGGCCCGAATAGCAATAACACAATGCCCCCTGAACAAATACTTCCAATTCCATCCGGGTATTCTGCCGTATTGTTTTAATCTCTTCGAGCGACAGCTCTCTGGAAAGCACGATTCGTTCCATTCCCTGCTGTTCCAGCCACTTTGCCATCTCTATCCCGGTAATCGTCATCTGGGTGCTGGCATGTATCGGGAGCTTCGGAAAACTCTCCTTTAAGAGAGAAAGCAGGCCAAAATCCTGAATAAGCACACCGTCCAGCCCCTCCCTGTAGTAGGGACTTAAAAATCTGTGCACTTCACCCTCAAGCTCACTGTCCTTTAACAGCGTATTCAACGTCAGATAAAGCTTTTTATTATGAATATGGGCATAATCAATGGCCCTTTTTAAATCCTCTTCTTCCGGATTATCCGCGTAGGCTCTGGCCCCAAAACGGCTGCCGCCCATGTATACTGCATCTGCTCCGGCATGAAATGCCGCTTTCATTCCTTCCACAGAACCGGCCGGGGCCAATATTTCAATCTTTTTTTCTGAAAACATTTACATTTCTCCCGTTTGCACTGCTATGAAACCAGAAAGACGGGAAATTCAACATTTCCCGTCTGACAGTATATTTATTGTTTCTGATAGGCTCTGGTTTCCAGCTTGACAATCTGCTTCTGTAAATCATTAATTTCATTTTTCAGCCGCTCAATCTCTTTTTCGGCTTCCTCCAGGTGAATCTGAGCGCCAATCAATTCATGCTTCAGGTCATATTCAGTCTTATCCTTTTCCTCAATATCTGCTTCCAGCATCTCCACCTGTTTCTTGGCTTTATGGTAATCGTCTGCCATATTCAATTCCAGCAATGTCTTCTGCATATCCATGCTCATCCGCCGGTAATTTGGAATCTGGTCCATCTCTTCCATCTTATTATTTATATATAATGCAATCTTCTGCAAATATTCTTCACTCTCATAGCCGCTCAGCGTATAGACCTTACCGCCGATTAATACCTGTATATCCTTTTTTGCAGCCATCTTTCTCCCTCCAGTCCGCAATCACTATATTTATTATAATCGCTCCAATATACAAAAACAAGACCAAATCTTATGAAAGGATCTCACTTTTCTCTAACAGGCAAGCCAAGATGACGGTAAGCCGCCGGCGTTACCATACGCCCTCTCGGTGTCCGCTGCAAAAATCCGTTCTGGAGCAGATAAGGCTCATAGACGTCCTCCAAAGTTCCCGCATCTTCTCCGATGGATGCAGCCAGTGTGTCCAGCCCCACCGGACCTCCTCCGAATTTTTCAATCATCGTCCAGAGAATATTCCGGTCCACTGAATCCAGTCCATACCGATCTACCTCGAGAATATCCAGCACCTCCCGGGCCACAGTCTCCGTCACCCGTCCGTCATATTTGACCTGGGCGTAATCCCGAACCCGTTTCAGCAGCCGATTCGCCAGTCTCGGTGTCCCGCGGGAACGGCGGGCCAGTTCCATGGCTCCCGCCTCATCTATCTGCATCTTAAATACATCCGCCGAACGAAGAATGATCTGACTCAACTCTTCCGGAGAATAGAATTCCAGCCGCTGAATCACGCCAAAACGATCCCGCAGAGGGGCCGTCAGCATACCGGCTCTCGTAGTAGCGCCGATCAGCGTAAATTGAGGCAGATCCAGACGAATGGACCGTGCTGTCGCTCCTTTGCCGATGACAATATCAATGGCAAAATCCTCCATCGCCGGATAAAGCACTTCCTCTACCTGGCGATTCAGCCGATGAATTTCATCAATAAACAAAATATCTCCCTGGGATAAGCCATTTAATATAGCCGCGATCTCCCCGGGCCGCTCAATCGCCGGTCCGGAAGTCACCTTCATATGTACACCCATCTCATTGGCAATAATACCGGCCAGCGTCGTCTTACCAAGCCCCGGCGGTCCATAGAACAACACATGGTCCAGCGCCTCATCTCTCTGCTTCGCCGCCTGGATATAGATTTCCAGCACTTCTTTAATTTTCGGCTGTCCGATATAATCCTTTAACCAGACCGGCCGCAGATGATTTTCAGTTTTAATATCTTCTTCAATAAATTCCGTTGTTATAATCCGTTTGTTCATATTTCTATGCCTCTAAAAAGTAAGCATTTGTTTTAAAGCCAGTTTCAATAAGGTTTCACTGTCCATATCCGGTGCCCCATCAACCTTCTGCACCGCTTTAAAAGCTTCCGTCTCCGAATAACCCAGAGCCACAAGTGCCATGATGGTTTCCTTTTCCGCGTTGCTTCCTGTATGGGATATGCCGGAGGCTTCCTCTGGATTTTCCTCAAATATGTCCTCCAGCTTCAGTTTATCCTTCAATTCAATGATCAGTTTCTGAGCTGTTTTCGGTCCGATGCCCGGTGCCTTTGCAATGGTTTTTGAATCGCCGGACATGACGGCAAAACGGAACTCGTTCGGAGAAATGCGGGATAATATCCCCAACGCCCCTTTTGGCCCAATGCCGCTCACTCCGATCAGAAGTTTAAAAATCTGTAAATCGTCCCGGGTCAAAAATCCATAAAGGGTCAGTTGATCCTCCCGAACATACATATAAGTATACATTTTTACCGTCTGGCCCATTGGAGGAAGATTCTCCAGCACCGATACCGGTGTATAAATTAAATAACCAATCCCCTGATTATCCAGGACCACATAGTCCGTTCCCGTTTCGGCAAGACAGCCTTTCACAAAAGCAAGCATTTTATTTTTCCTTTCTCAGTTTTTCCAGGCGTTTCTTCATATCTTCCATAGATTTGGCATATCTGCTGGATTTAAAATTTGGATAAGCTTTCAAATGATGCTGAAGTACCGCGCGATGTTTTATCTTATTCTCTTCATAACGGTTTACAAGTGCAGACAGCTTATCTTCCAACTCTTCACGATATTCATTAATTGTTCCGGTCAAAGGAATATTCTCGAAATATTCCCTGCGTTCTTCCCACTGTTCCTTCAAACGGGATACCATATGGGACGGTGACAGTTCTTTGTATTCCGGGCCCAGATTATGCACATCCAAAAACTGGAAAATATCTTCCCGAATGTTCTCCATCTTTTCCAGAGTCTTTTTGACATCCAGAGTTGCCACAACCGTATTCACAAAGTCTGCTGAAAAAACAACAATAAAAAGGCCACCCAGTACCTGCCCGGCTGTTCTCGGCAGCTTATCAATCAACGCCAATACGATCGGATGCAGAATTTCTACCATGATAACCGAAAAAAATCCCCAGAAAAGGGATACTTTCAGACAGATTCTTCCCTGAATATTAAACTTTTCATTACTGTAATCCCACCATGTTGCCGCAAAAAGCTTTTCCATGATCCATGAGGTGAGAAATTCCAGAATGGTTGGAAATACTACGCCGCCCATATAAACAAGCCATAAATCTTCTTTTAAAGGATACAATGTCAGATAAACAACCAGTGCGCCGCAGCCATAAATCGGAATATAAGGTCCCATTAAAAATCCCCGGTTAATCCATTTTTTAGCCTTTATGGAGCAAAAAGAGCTTTCCCAAATCCAGCCGCAGACACAGTAGATGATAAAAAACCATAAAATGTGATAAAAATCCGTATTCAAGTTCAAATATTCATGCCTCCAAAAATTTTTATTTCATATGGGTATACTATACACGATTTTATCTTAAAAATCAATTTACGAAACCCTTTTTTTCGTTCTATAATATAAACATAAAAACAATGACGAAAAGGAGCAGCCGATATGCAGACATTAACTCAAACCTTTCCACACCCGTATGTTCAACAGGGGAATTCCGCTTATAACGAAACTCTCCTTCTTCTGGATATCGAAACCACCGGATTTTCTCCCGACCTGTCAGCTGTCTTTATGATCGGCTGTGCTTTCTTTGAGGGCGAAAAGATGCTCATGAGCCAGTGGCTTTCAGACTCTCTGGAATTACACGGTGAGCAGGAGGTTCTGAATGCTTTTTCCGAGTGGCTTCTGCTGAGGGCTGCCTCTGCTGAAAAACTCCGTCTGGTGACCTATAATGGCGAGAATTTCGATCTTCCTTTCCTGAAAAAACGCTATGCCCAGTGCCAGCTTTCCTGTCCTCTGGATTCTTTAAATTTAAAAACATTGGACTTATACAGAGAGTTTTTGCCCTTAAAAGCTCTATGGCCTGTAAAAAACATGAAATTAAAGACAATGAGCAGCTGGATCGGTCACAGGCCTGCGACTGCCCCGGAAGGACGCCAACTTATTAAAGCTTACCAACAATACATAAAAATAAAAGATTCAGAAACCCTGAACCTTTTATTTCTTCACAATGCCGACGATTTAAGAGCTTTAGCCGCTCTGCTGCCGGTCTATAACTATATTTGTTTTTTCAACGGATCCTATACGGTAACCTCCGCAGACTGCATCGAAGAATCTCTTCTGTTTCATCTGACACCGGAAGTATTCCTGCCTGCACCGCTGACGTTTGAAGCCTGCGGCTGCCGCATCGACATCAATGAATCCGAAGCCTTGCTGCGTGTGCCCATCTATGAACGAGGCCTGCGCTACTATTATAGTGATATTAAAAATTATGTCTATCTGCCGGAGGAAGATTATGCTCTCCACAAATCCATGGCTGCCTATATTGATAAAAGCCATTGGAAAAAAGCTGCCCGCGAAAACTGCTACACCTGGTTTTGTCCGGACGATACTTTTTTAAACAATCCTCAACGGACGAAAGACTATGTACAAATGATTTTCCGATTATTTGGATTTCTTCGATGAAAACTGTTTTAACAATGATTCCGGATTCAGACGCTCCCGGACATCCTGTGTCATAGCTTCAATCTCTTCTTCAGCTTCCGACTCGCTGTCGTATCCGGATTCATACCGCACTCTGGCATCCGTCATCTGCTTTACTAATTTTCTGCGATATCCGCTTCGGCGAATCTGATCCAAAAAGCCGTCATAATCTTCATGAAAAATCCATGGCATCCCTGTGCAGATTTTATCATACAGCTTCCCCGCAGCCTCCGAGCTGCCATTTCCCCGTATGTCTACTTTCACTGCTTTAAAGTCCGTGTCATAAATCACCATCTGAGTTTCCGTAGCCGCTTCTTCCTGGTGGGCGTCCGCCTGAAAACATCCAATCATTCGATTTTTTGCAAATACATGGACAAAGCCCATATTTCTGGCCGGAACAAGCAGATAATGCCGGGTCATTACCACCTGACCCGGTATGGATAATTCCACACCGTCAGAAAGTTCGGCAACAAATTCTCGACGTTCCCCCGGCTCCAGAGACTTTAATATACGGCGTTCATAATTAAATGCCTGCATCAATTCATAAACACCATATAAAATAATTCCGACACAGGCGATGAGACCGCAGATGTAAGCCACCTTCGAGGCCGCATCGTATTCTTTCAGCATTTCCAGCAATATCGCCTGAAAAATCCCTGCGCCAAAAAGAATCATTAAAGTTCCTGCGACCAAATGAAAAAAATAATTTTTCAGTTTTAACAGTTTAAAGGTATCCATATTCGCATATCACCTTCCACGCGGATTAAAAAAGATGCAGGAACATACAATCAGTATATTCCTGCATCGATATGTCCGTTAAATTATTCCTCTACGGTTTCTTCTTTCGCCGGCATCTCCATAGCTTTGATACTAAGGCTGATTTTTCTTTCTTCGCCGTTGAAATCAACAACTTTCGCTGTAATAATTTCACCAACCTGCAGAACATCTGCTGGTTTTTCAACATGCTCTCTGGAAATCTGAGATACATGGAGCAGAGCATCCACACCTGGCTCAAGCTCGATAAAGGCACCAAAATCTGTCATTCTGGCTACTTTACCTTCAACCACGTTACCTACAGCATATTTCTCATCTGCTGTAAGCCATGGATTCTGATCAGCAAATTTCAGGCTGAGGGCAATCTTCTCACCCTGGATGTCTTTGATCAATACAGTAATATCGTCGCCGACTTTTAATAACTTCTTCGGATTTTCAACACGTCCCCAGGACATTTCGGAAATATGAAGAAGACCGTCTGCACCGCCAAGATCGATAAAAGCACCGAAATCTGTAACGTTTTTAACCTTACCTTCAACCACATCACCAATGTTGATGCGTTCAAATAATTCTTTCTGTTTCTGAGCTTTTTCAGCTAAGAGAAGCTGTTTTCTGTCACCGATAATACGGCGTTTTCTTGGATTAAATTCAGTAATGACGAAGCTGATCTCCTGTCCGTCATATTTTCCAAGGTTCTTCTCATAAGTATCGGATACAAGGCTGGCCGGAATAAATACCCGTGCTTCTTCAACAACTACACTCAAGCCGCCGTCAAGAACGTTAACAACTTTTGCTGTAAGCACTTCTTTGTTGTTATAAGCCTCTTCCAGTCTCTTGTTTCCTTTTTCAGCAAGCAGTCTTTTATAGGTTAATAACACCTGACCTTCGCCATCATTCACTTTCAGAACTTTTGCCTGCATTGTGTCACCTACGTTAACTACAGTGGTCAGGTCAAGGTTTGCTGTATTCGAATATTCGTTACGTGTAATGATTCCGTCTGCTTTGTAACCTATATTAAGGATGATTTCATCTTCTTTAACGTCGATAACAGTACCCTCAACGACCTCCCCATTTCTA
>CABRLU010000070.1 GCA_902471845.1 uncultured Lachnospiraceae bacterium
TTTCCTCCCTGGCGGTTCTGGCCGCCATTGTTATATGGACGGCGCTCGCCATTACCGCCCTGACGGTTCTGGCCGCCATTGTTATATGGACGGCGTTCACCATTGCCTCCCTGACGGTTCTGACCGCCATTGTTATTAAACGGACGGCGTTCGCCGTTTCCTCCCTGGCGGTTCTGGCCGCCATTGTTATTTAATGGCCGACGCTCGCCGGCTGCCGGTGCTTTTTCCGGTGCCGCCGCTTTTGGAGCCTCCGGCTTCTTCACCGGCGGCGCTGTAAAATACTTTCTGATTTTATCCGCATGCTCATCACCAATGGTGCTCATATGACTTTCAACAATCACACCATGACCCTTCAATGCGTAAATAATGTCCTTGCTGCTTTTATTTAATTCTTTCGCTAATTCATGTACTCTTATTTTTGACATATACCTACCTCCGTCTACATCCGTTCTGAATCAATCTGTTTCTTTATGGCGTTACAAAAACCAGTATCTTCCAAAGCTAAAGAGGCCCGAAGCTCTCTGCCAATGGAAGCTCCCAATGTCTCTTTCGTACCATAAATATACATAGGCACTTTATAAAAGGTACACATATTTGTAAACTTTTTCTTTGTATTATCCGAAGCATCCGCCGCCACAATGACCAGCGCCGCCTTCCCGCTTTTTACGGACTTCTCCGTAGAAAATTCTCCGCTTTGGATTTTCCTTGCTCTGGCAGCCAATCCAAGATAAGATAACACTTTATCCTTTGTCAATATGGCTCATCTCCTCTTCCAACTGCTGGTAAACCGTTTCCGGTATGGCTGTTTTTAAAGACCGCTCCAGTCCCCGGTTTTTCATGGCCTGCTTCAGACAAACCATATTCGGACATATATAAGCGCCCCGGCCGTTTTTCCGTCCGGTGGCATCGATACAAATTTCATTCTCCGCCGTTTTTATGACCCGAATCATATCACGCTTGCTCTTCATCTCCCGGCAGCCGGTACACTGCCTCATAGGAACTTTCTTTGCGACCATTATTCCTCCATACCATCTTCCATATAATCTTCTTCATATCCTTCTTCGTAGTCTTCCTCTGCCGGTATGTCCTCCGCATAGTCATCCGCTTCATCGTCGGCAGCCTGAGCTGCTTCAAAGGCCTGGGATTCACTCTTAATGTCAATCTTATAACCGGTCAGACGGGCAGCCAGTCTGGCATTCTGTCCTTCCTTACCAATAGCAAGCGACAACTGATAATCCGGCACAATGACAGATGCTGTCTTTTCTTCCTCGTCTGCATCAACAGAAACGACTTTTGCCGGACTCAGCGCATTTTCAATAAAAATGGCCGGATTTTCATTCCAGTTTACAATATCAATCTTTTCGCCGCGAAGTTCATCCACTACAGCCCCGACTCTGGAACCATTCACACCAACACAGGCGCCCACCGGGTCCACGTCCGGATGATTGGACCGAACCGCAATCTTTGTTCGGGAACCGGCTTCACGGGAAATGCTGCAGATTTCCACCGTACCGTCACGAACTTCCGCAACTTCATATTCAAATAAACGTTTTACCAGCTCCGGATGGGTTCTGGAAACCGTAATCTTTGGTCCTTTTGTTGTATCTTTAACTTCCACAACATAGAGCTTGATGCGCTCTGTTGGCTGGAAGTATTCACCCTTCACCTGTTCGGCTTCTGTCAGCACCGTATCCACTTTGCCGAGGTTGATGCTGATATTCCGTCCCGAATAACGCTGTACAATACCTGTCACAATATCCCTCTCTTTATCAAAATACTGGTGATAAAGGGATTTCCGCTCTTCCTCACGAATCTTCTGGACAACAACCTGTTTTGCCTTCTGAGCTGCAATACGTCCGAAGTTTCTCGGTGTTACCTCAACATGAACGATATCGCCCAATTCACAATGAATATCTCTTAGCCGCGCATTGGCCAGACTAATCTGGAGGACATCATCTTCAACCTCTTCCACAACTTCTTTTTCCGCATAAACAACCACGTCACCGGTCTCTCTGTCAATATTTACCCGGATATTGTCCGCTTTGCCGTACTCGTTTTTACAGGCAGCAACCAGTGAATTTTCCATAGCTTCCAGCAAAATATCCTTGCTGATGCCTTTCTCTTTTTCAATCTGATTCAAAGCTTCGATTAATTCGTGTCCGTTATTCATTTTCTAAATTCCTCCTATTCTAGTAAAAAAAGGCCAAACGGATGAGCGCCACATCCGACCGCTTAAAAACCATTGTTGATTCGTCATCCAGCTCAATGGTAATCGTTTCCTTATCATAATCTGTTAATACGCCGACAAATTCTTTTTCTTTATTCAGTGCCTTGTATAATTTAATTTCCACGTCTTTTCCGATACTTCTCGCAAAATCCTTTTCTTTCTTCAAAGGCCGGTCAAGTCCCGGAGAGCTGACTTCAAAAATATAATTTTCCGAAATATAATCTTCCCTGTCCAGTATCTCTTCAAAAGCACGGCTAATCAGTTCACAGTCATCCACCGTGATTCCGCCTTCTTTATCAATAAATACACGCAAATACCAGTTTGCACCTTCTTTGACCCATTCCACATCGACCAGTTCAAAATGATGTTCATCAATCATCGGCTGAATCAATGCTTCCGTTCTGCTTTCATAATCTTTCTTTGCCAATTCGCTACCTCTCCTTGCTGCTCCAAAGCAGAGCATTTTGTGGAAAAAATTCCCCTTAACACGTACAAAGAGTGGACTTGCGTCCACTCTCTAGTTACATCATAATCTGTTATCTTAATTAATATATCACCAATTTGTTTAAAATGCAAGCTTTTTTCAACAATCGGCTATTTTACAGAACTTCTCTGCTCAATAAACCATCGGAACCGCCGCGGGTTCCAGGCTGGCCGTCACCTTCGTCACCGGTCCATTGACCTCGCCGTCACCGTGAATCAATTTCGGCCGGGAGGACAAAATCTCTATCTTTTTACAGCGATACATATAAACTCCCGGCGCTCCCGCATGTTTCCCCTTTAAAGCCTTCGGCAAAAGTAAAAATCGTTTGAAGATGGGTATGCCTGCCGCAATGCAGATATGCAGGTATTCATCATCCACCCGGGCCTCCGGCGCAAACATGAAGCCGCCGCCCTCATAGTTTCCCTTTAATCCGCATAAGAAAAGAACTTTTCGAAACCGATGAATTTCCTTGCCGTCCAGACGGATTTTTAATTTGTCACAGGAACTGGTCACCAGCAGCTTGACAGCCACCCCCGTATAAGTAAATTTCCCTAATCCCAGACGATTAAAGGCAGATTTAAAACGCAGACGATTTGCTCCGTCGCAGACGGCTGCATCAAAACCAATGCCCATACTGCCGCCGAAATGACGTACTTTTCCATCATATTCCAGACGCCCCGGATGGAAATAAATCCGGTGCTTTTCTGAAAGAATACCTTCCAGGGCTTTGCGCCAATCGGACGATATACCAAGGCTCCGGGCAAAATCATTTCCTGAGCCAATCGGAATAAAGGCAAAGGTCACTTCCGGATGGTCCCAGATACCGTCCATCACTTCCGAGATAGTTCCGTCGCCTCCCATAGCCACAATGATTTTCTCGTCACTGCCCTGATTCGTTCTTTCACCCTGAGCTGCCCTGTTGCTTCGCTCCGCCGCTTCTCGGGCAAGTTCTGCGGCCTGTCCCTTTTTCTCCGTGAACAGCGCTTCATAGGCCAATCCTTTGCTGTTCATCACCTGACATACCTTCTGCCAGATTATCCTGCCTTTGCCGGACCTGGCATTGGGATTGACAATAAAATAATACATATGGGCTCCCCCTTATCCGATTTTCAAATCAAAGATGGAAAGCTGATTGCTCTCCGGCAGATCGCCGAGCAATCCCAGTTCTCCCATCACATCCAGCGTACTCCGGCTGACTTTTGCCCGTCCCGCAATATCATCCTTCGAGATAAACGGACCGTCTTTCGCCGCCAGCGCCAGAGCCTCCGCAGCAATGCCGCCCATGCCGTCGATGGATGAAAACGGCGGAAGCAGTTTGTCTCCCACAATGGTAAATTTGACAGCCTCCGACTTATACAAATCAATCGGAAGAAAATCAAAACCTCTGGCATAAAATTCCTGAACAATTTTCATATCCCGGATGGTATCCTTTTCCTTTGCCGTCAGATTCGGATTGGACTTATAAAGTTTCAGATGCTTTTCAAGTTCCTCCTTGCCCCGGCACATCAGTTCATAGTCGAAGGCTGTGGCACGAATCGTAAAGAAAGCCGCATAGTAAGCCAGCGGATAATGAATCTTAAACCAGGCAATACGGAAGCCCATCATAACATAGGCCACCGCATGAGCCTTCGGGAACATATACTTAATCTTCTTACAGGACCATATATACCAGTCCGGCACATCGTGTTCCTTCATGGCCGCTTCAAATTCCGGCGTCAGTCCCTTACCCTTACGGACACTCTCCATGATCTTAAAGGACAGCTCCGATTCAACCCCTTTATTAATGAGATAAATCATAATATCATCACGGGTACAGATCGCCGTGGAAATCTCCGCCTTACCTTCTTTAATCAGTGTCTGGGCATTATTCAGCCAAACGTCCGTACCATGGGACAGACCGGAAATACGTACCAGATCGGAAAAAGCCTTCGGCTTCGTATCCCGGAGCATCTGCATAACAAAGTCGGTTCCAAATTCCGGAATTCCCAGGGACCCCAAATCCGTCCCTCCGATATCTTCCGGTTTAATATGTAAAGCATCCAGACCATGAAACAGTGACAGCACTTCCTGATCGTCCAGAGAAATCGTCGTCGGATCCACCCCGGTAATATCCTGAAGCATACGAATCATAGTTGGATCATCGTGTCCGAGAATATCCAGCTTCAACAGGTTATGGTCAATGGAATGATAATCGAAATGGGTCGTTATAATACGTGTCGTCTGGTCATTGGCCGGATGCTGTACTGGCGTAAAGGAATAAATTTCCTCGCCCAGAGGCACAACGATAATACCGCCCGGATGCTGCCCCGTCGTCCGCCGGACGCCAACGCAGCCGGAGGCCAGCCGGGTCAGTTCGCAGCTCCGCTTCTCCATCTGATGATCTTCAAAATAACCTCTCGCATATCCATAGGCCGTCTTTTCTGCCAGCGTACCGATGGTTCCTGCCCGGAAGGTCTGGCCCTTGCCGAAAATAACTTCCGTATAGTCATGGGCCTTACTCTGATACTCACCCGAGAAATTCAGGTCAATATCCGGCTCCTTATTCCCTTTAAATCCAAGGAAGGTTTCGAAAGGAATATCATGTCCCTCTTTCGAGAGAGGAGTGCCACAGACCGGACACACTTTATCTTCCATATCACAGCCGGAACGCCCCGAAAAGCTCTTTACATAATCCGAATCAAAATCCACATATTTACAGTTCGGGCAGAGATAATGAGCAGGAAGGGAATTTACCTCTGTGATTCCGGCAGTAAAGGCCGCAAAGGATGAACCGACCGAACCACGTGAGCCAACCAGATAACCATCGGCCACCGACTTCCACACCAGTTTCTGGGCAATGATATACATAACCGCGAATCCGTTGCCGATAATGGAATTCAGCTCTCTCTCCAATCGTTCAACCACGATTTCCGGAAGATTCTCTCCGTAAAGCGCATGGGCCTTATCATAACAAATGGTTCTCAATGTCTTATCCGAATCTTCAATGACCGGCGGACATTTGTCCGGCCGCACCGGAGAGATCCTCTCAATCTGATCTGCTATGTAATTCGTGTTGGTAATAACGACTTCTTCCGCCTTTTCCGCACCGAGATACATAAATTCTTCCAGCATCTCTTCCGTTGTCCTAAAATAAATCGGCGGCTGCCTGTCCGCGTCATCAAATCCCTTACCCGCCATGATAATCCGTCGATAAACTTCATCCTCCGGATTAATAAAATGCACGTCGCAGGTGGCGCAGACCGGCTTATGGAACTGTTCGCCGAGGCGGACAATCTTCCGGTTCATCTCCATCAAATCCTCTTTGGACTGGATCTGTGGAATCTTTTCGCTCTCAATCATAAAAAGGTTATTACCGATCGGCTGTATTTCCAGATAGTCATAAAAATTGACGATCCGGGCAATCTCATCAGACGGCCGGTCGTTTAACACGGCCTGATACAACTCTCCCGCCTCGCAGGCCGAACCAATGATCAAACCCTCCCGATATTTTGCCAGAACACTTTTCGGAATTCTCGGCCGTCTTGCATAATAGTCCAGATGGGACCAGGACACCAGACGATAAAGATTAATCCGTCCGATATCGTTCTGAGCCAATATAATAATATGATAGGTTTTCAGTTTTTTTATAGCGTTGACCGACATCTGACTCATCCCATTTAATGTATCCAGATCCGTCACGCCCATGCCCTTTAGCCGGGCCACAAATTTTACAAATATATCCGCCGTGGATTCCGCATCCTCCACAGCCCGGTGATGATTCTCCAGCGTCCCGCCGACAGCTTCCACCACCGTATCCAGTTTATAATTCTTCAAGTCCGGCAGCATACTCCGGGCCATGGCCAGAGTATCCACCACCGTAAACTCCCGGAGCAGATTCATTCTCCGGCAATTTTCTTTAATAAAGCTCATATCGAATTCCGCATTATGGGCCACCATAATGCAGTCTTCGGAAAACGCCAGAAATTCCGGCAATATCTCTTCAATGACAGCCGCATCCACCACCATACCGTCGTTGATGCCCGTCAGTTTTTCAATTTCGAAAGGAATCGGTCGTTCCGGATTGACAAAAGTACTGTAACGGTCCACAATCTCTCCGTTTTCCACCTTCACTGCACCGATTTCAATAATCCGGTCATTGACCGCTGAAAATCCTGTCGTTTCAATATCGAAAACAACAAACTTACTGTCCAGGCTCTGGTTTTTTGACTCAAAAACAATGGGCTTTAAATCATCGACCAGATAACCTTCCACGCCATAAATCGGCTTAAAATCCGTCCCTTCCACACAGTGATTGGCATCGGTAAAAGCCTGAACCACGCCATGGTCCGTGATTGCCATGGCCTTATGTCCCCAGGACATAGCCGTTTTAAGCATAGTCTTGCAATCGGCCACACTGTCCATGTCGCTCATCGTCGTATGAGCGTGAAGCTCCACCCGTTTCACCGGGCTTAGATCCATCCGTTTCTCTGTAAAGTCGGGAATATTTTTAATTCCCATCACCGAGTTTAACGCAATACCATGGTCATATTTATCCATGACCGCCATAGCTTTCATCCGGACGAACTTTCCCACCTTCAGATTCGATAGAACCTGAGGTAAAAATTCATTTTTTGTAAATATCTTCGCCGTGATACTGTCGGTAAAATCCGTCACGGCAAAAATGACAATCGTCTTCTCATTGCGAATTTCCCGCGTCTCCATCTGAATGATTTTACCGCGGACAATCACCTCTCCGATTTCGTCATTGATTTCTGAAATCGGCGTCTCATCCCCCTCAAAAGGACGGCCATAAAAGATATCCGGGTCGATAATCTTTTTCTTAACGTAGGTATTTTCCTTCTTGAAATCTCTGGCCGGCTTCTGCTGCTCGGCAATTTTTTCTTCCTTCTGTTTGACTGCGGCTTCTGCTTCTGCATAATTTTTGACAATGGTCTCAACTTCCCGCTGGAAAGTCTCTTCCGCATATTCGGCTTGCCGGCTTTTACGCTCCCGGACATATTCAACTGAAATATCCACATAATATCCAAACCGCTCCTGGAAAATCTTCAGCAGCTTGTCCCGGATACACTCGATTTTAGACGCCGTAATAAAATTATCCTCCACTGTGAGGACCATTCTCTGAGCATCCGTAAATTCCTTTTTCGCCTTATGGAAAATATTTGCTTCCAGATCGCTGGAATCTTTAAGCTCTGCCTCAAAACTGTCAAAATAAATGGACATGAGCCGCTCCGGCGTATACTGCTCCGAAAGTTCATATCGGTCGATAATATCCACATGGACATCCGTATTTTCAAACAACTGTCCACGAATCTGATTTTCCAGTTTTCTTACTTCCTCATAGGAAATCAGCCTCGGACTGCACAGATACACCCGAATCCGGTTTCTGGCCTGACTGGCTGTCACCTTTTCCACGGTCGCCTCTTCCAGTAAATCCGTCATCCCTTTATTCAGTTTTAGAACGGGAAAAACCTCAAAAAACGAAGCCGCCATGTCTATTCACTCCAGTTATCCAATGTATCCTTTAATGCCGCAAGCAACTCGCTCTCCGGCACCTTTTTCACAATTTCACCTTTTCTTATGAGAAGGCCTTCGCCTTTTCCTCCGGCAATGCCCAAGTCTGCTTCCTTCGCCTCGCCCGGACCGTTGACCACACAACCCATGACAGCCACTTTCAGATTCAGATCATACCCCTGAACCATATTTTCCACCTGATTTGCAAGTCCGATCAAATCAATCTGAGTTCTTCCGCAGGTCGGACAGGAAACGACCTCGATGCCGCCTTTACGCAGTCCGAGGGTTCTTAAAATCAGCTTCGCCGATTTGATTTCTTCCACCGGATCCCCGGTCAGAGAGACACGGATCGTATTGCCGATACCTTCATTCAGCATAATACCAAGTCCCACAGCCGATTTAATATTGCCTGAAATCAATGTGCCCGACTCGGTAATGCCCACATGCAGCGGATAATCCGTCTGTCTGGCAATCAGTTCATGGGCCTTAATGCACATCATGACATCCGATGATTTAATACTGATGACCATCTGGTCATAGTCATAATCTTCAATCATGCGCACCTTATCCAGGGCGCTCTCCACAATACCCTCCGCCGTGACCCGGCCGCCGTATTTTTCAATCAGAGGCTTTTCAAGAGAACCGCTGTTAACGCCGACACGAATCGGCACATGATAAGCCTTTGCCGTATCCACCACAGCCTTCACCCGGTCAGCCGAACCGATATTCCCCGGATTGATACGGATTTTATCCACGCCGTTCTCCATCGCTGCAATGGCCAGCCGGTAATCAAAATGAATGTCTCCGACCAGCGGTATATGAATCTGTTTTTTAATCTCTTTAATCGCTTCCGCCGCCTCCATCGTCGGCACAGCTACCCGGATAATATCGCATCCGGCTTCTTCTAAAGCCAGAATCTGAGCCACCGTACTTTTCACATCTTCTGTCTTTGTATTACACATGGACTGAATCGCAATGGGATTTTCCCCGCCGATGCAACATCCGCCAATAGAAATGACCTTTGTATTTTCACGAATCATGAAACACGCCTCCTCATGCCACTGTCTGAAAACTACAGCAGCAGTCTCTGTATATCATTGTATAGAATAAATACCATCAGTACCATTAACAGTGCAAACCCGATCGTATGCACCCATCCTTCTTTCTCCGGCGGCAATGGTTTTCCCCGCACCGCTTCCACAATTAAAAATACGATACGTCCGCCGTCCAGGGCCGGAATCGGCAATAAATTGACAACACCCAGATTAGCGCTCAGTAAAATACAGATATTCATCATATTTAAAAGGACATCCAGCCAGCCGTAGCTTTTCGCCTCCTGATAGGTATCGTCGATCATGTCGACAATTCCCACCGGACCGGAAAGTTCATTGGCTGATACCTGGCCTGTAACCAGCTTTCCAAGACTTCGGGCCGTCGTTGTAATCCAATAGCGCACTTCAAATATGCTGTATTTTAATGTATCCAATATTCCCGTCCGCTCATAAGCTCCGCCGTAAATCTGAATTTTGTAAGTACCATCCGCACTCAATGCCGGCGTAACTGTCGTCCGGTATTCACTGCCATTCCGTTCCAGAACCATCTCCATCGGCGCACCGTCCGAATTCATCAGTACCTCGGTTCGAAATTCTTTATACATGTGAACTTTCCGTCCATTAACCTCTTTAATCACATCGCCGTCACGTATCCCCGCTTCCCAGGCCGGGCCGTCTGCCTCAACTTTATAGACGGACGGGGTGTCATAACCGACGATGCCCACAAGAATTAATGCAAAAATAAAGGCCAGAATAAAGTTAAATACCGGTCCGGCCACAATGACAGAAAATCGCTGCCATACGCTTTTGGAATTGAAGGAATTTTCTCCCGTCTCATCTGTATCCTCACCAACCATGGCGCAGGAGCCGCCAAGCGGCAGCGCCTTCACTGCATAGACTGTCTCGCCCCGTTTAAAGCTGAACAAAATCGGTCCCATACCAAGGGCAAATTCGGTGACACCGACACCATTTTTCTTAGCCAGAAGAAAATGTCCAAATTCATGGAATAAAATAATAATACTGAATACAATCAGAGCTACAATAATTCCCAAGCTACCACCTGCTTTCGATAAATTCATAAGCTGCCTTCTCCGTATCCAGAATCTCTTCCAGTGACGGAGATTTTATTGCAGTGTGTTTTTCCATAGCCTCCCCAATAATTTCCGGTATATCTAAAAATTTAATCTTTCTGTCTAAAAATTTCGCCACAGCCCGTTCATTGGCCGCATTAAAAACGGTCGTCATAGAACCGCCGATTTCCAGCGCTTTATAGGCCAGCTTAAGTCCTTTAAAGACTTCCAGGTCCGGCGCTTCAAAATGTAATGTCCCCAACTTAAACAAATCCAGCCATTCACCGCCCAACGGCTTTCTGTCCGGATAAAACAGAGCATACTGAATCGGAAGCCGCATATCCGGCGTTCCGAGCTGGCCGATGACCGCCGAGTCCTCAAATTCCACCGCCGAATGAATAACGCTCTCCGGATGAACAACGACCTGAATCTTATCCAGCCCCACATCAAAAAGCCAGCGGGCTTCGATGACTTCCAGTCCCTTATTGACCATAGTCGCCGAATCAATGGTAATCTTACGTCCCATGACCCAGTTCGGATGCTTTAAAGCATCCTCCACCTGAACCGACGCCAGATCGTTAAGACTCCTTCCCCGGAACGGTCCGCCGGAAGCTGTCAATAATATTTTATGAATCTGTCCCCGGTTTTCGCCCTGTAAAGACTGGAAAATAGCTGAATGTTCGCTGTCCACCGGCAGGATTTTCACACCTTTTTCCTTTGCCAGCGGCATAATAATATGTCCTGCCGTTACCAGCGTTTCTTTATTCGCAAGGGCGATATCCTTCCCCGCTTCAATAGCTGCAATGGTCGGACGAATGCCGATCATGCCAACCACCGCTGTCAGAACAATATCTGCCGATGGCTCCACGGCTGCTGCTAAAAGGCCGTCCATTCCGGCCAGCACTTCCACGGAAAGGTCACTGATCTTTTCTCTCAGCTCTTTTGCTTTATCCTCGCGGTAAACGACCGCCAGTTTCGGCT
>CABRLU010000071.1 GCA_902471845.1 uncultured Lachnospiraceae bacterium
GAGAGCGATGGCGGTGGATCCGCTGTCGCTTATCCGGAAATACCATTCCGGAAGGAGTCCGCTGTCTGTCCCCACGTCTTGTATTTGGTGAAAGACAGGTGGAACTTCATGTTCCGGTTCAAAAGAATGTGCCGGATGGAAGAACCCTGAAAGAGCGTATGGGCAATGGTATGAAAATCTGCAGTGTTCAGTTTACCAACAGGGACGCCATTGCGGTCTGCAGTGTGGTGGACGGGAAAGGCGCTGTAACATCAGTGCGTTTTCTAAAGGGCGGCAAGAATTATGCTCACCGCTGCCGAAAAGTCTTAGAGAAAATTAAAATTTCCAAAAAGGCTGTCGGTGAAAAGCGTGGAAAAAATGATAATAAAAGATATTGGAGAAAGCTGAAACAGATCAGCAATGATGAGGCGCATCAAATCAGCCGGCAGATCATTGATTTTTGCGTGGAAACTGGTGCCGGAGTTATCCTGCTGCCGAAATACAGTAAAGAATTTACGAAATATGTCATGGCGGCCGTGGGAAATTGGTCTCCGCTGCACCTGAACTATCAAATACGCAGCCAGTTGAAATATAAAGCATGGCAGGCCGGAATTTTGATTCTTGAATCGGAGGTACACGATATTGACAGGTATTGTGCCCTGTGCGGCGGTATGGTGCGTAAGCAGGGAGAACTGTTTGTCTGTGAAAATGGCCATCGGGGAAATCGGCGAGTCAATGCTGCGTGGAATCTTGGGAAGAGAACAGCCCAAAGCTTGAGTAAACACATGCTATAAAGCATTGTTTTCATAAAAGAGCAGGAAACTGTGAAAAAGAGTCTCGGACCATTGGGCGGGATTCTTCGGTTGGGTACCGCCGGGCAGCCCGTATGGGGTTGCCGAAGACGTGTCCGGACGGACATCCGGGCAGAGAGTATCCGAAGTTATATGAAAGTCATGCAGGCAGAACTGCTGGAAGTCCTTTATATGGGGCCTCCGGTGCAGTTCTGCTTTTTTTGCTTGCACAATCCCTGGAAACTGTTAAAATAAAGATACACAGGAGGGATGTTTTGTGGGCAAAATGATGGTATATCACGGGAGTTATACAAAAATAGAAAAACCTAAAATTATTAAAGGCAGAAATACAAAAGATTTTGGTCCGGGGTTTTACTGTACAATAATCAGAGAACAGGCAGAGCGGTGGGCTCGAAGATACGATACGCCAAAAGTTAATGTTTATACAGTGCGCATGGAGGAATCTTTAAACATCCTGGAATTTAAAGAGATGACGGAAGAGTGGCTGGATTTTATTATCAACTGCCGTCATGGCATTTCTCATAAATATGATATTGTTATTGGCGCAATGGCAAATGACCAGATTTATAATTTTATCTCAGATTATATTGATGGAATTATTACGAGGGAACAGTTTTGGACTATGGCTAAATTCAAATATCCAACACACCAGATTAATTTTTGTACAGAGGAGGCTCTTCGATGCGTGAATTACCATACTTGTGAGGAGGTTTTACAGTGATTGGACGAGAAGACAAGAAAGAAAACGATTTGTTTTTTACATGCAGCCTAATTGAATATATAGCGAGAAAAACAAAAAATCACCGTTGTACAGTGGTGAATGCATTGGGGAAAAAGCGGCTTCAGAAGATTTATGAGCTGGCCGATGTTTATCACAGTGATAACATTGACAGGGTGAGTGATGATTTTATTGAAGAGTCGGGAATCACAGAAGGAAATTTTGATAATGTAGGTACTGCCAGATATGCCATACCTTCACATTGGGATATAGGGAAAGTGTATAAACGCCTTGTCCTTGGGGCGGCCGGGGAAAAACAGATGGATATTGTCGATGCATTGATCGATGTATATAATTCATTTGTCTGCGAAAAGATTGATAACTATAACAGTAGTTTTTACTATGATAATCCGCAAAATATTTTAAATGCGTATCTTACCGGAGAAATTGAATAACCCTTTGTGTAAGGATGTGTTATCATGTCATTGCCAAAAGAACAGATATATACTATTTCTAAATAGTTATCGCCCATATTTTTGTCGAAATATGGGCGTTTTTTGTATTCAATAGGAAATACTGAAATTTCGGCAAAATATGGAAGTTTGTGATTGACAGAAAAAGGGGATTGCTTTATAATATTATGATGCAATTAGTATGGAGCCTTAGGCCTTCCGGTCTGGGGTTTTGATAGGCTTAAAGTAACTTTTTAACGGTTGTTTTAATATTTAAGGAGTGAAAAACCGTCAATGAACAGTATGAAGCGTATTAAGCCAGTGAAATCTGGCAGAGGCATTCGTATGAGCTACGCAAAGCAGCGTGAAGTTCTTGAGATGCCGAACCTCATTGAAGTACAGAAAAACTCTTATCAGTGGTTTCTGGATTCCGGTTTAAAAGAAGTATTCGATGATATTTCTCCGATTGCGGATTACAGTGGCCATTTAAGTCTTGAATTCACAGATTTTACATTATGTAAGGATGATGTAAAATACAGCATTGACGAATGTAAAGAAAGAGATGCGACTTACGCAGCACCTTTGAAGGTGAGAGTACGTCTCATCAATAAAGAAACCGATGAAATTAATGAGCATGAAATTTTTATGGGCGATCTGCCGTTAATGACAGAGACAGGAACGTTCGTGATCAATGGTGCTGAGCGTGTTATCGTCAGCCAGTTGGTACGTTCCCCTGGTATCTACTATGGCATCGGCCATGATAAGATTGGTAAGAAACTCTATTCCTGTACAGTTATTCCAAACCGTGGTGCATGGTTGGAATATGAAACCGATTCCAATGACGTATTCAGTGTTCGTGTTGACCGTACCCGTAAAGTACCGGTAACTGTGCTGATCCGTTCTCTTGGTATTGGTACAAACCAGGAAATCATCGACATGTTCGGTGAAGAACCAAAGATTCTTGCAAGTATTTCTAAAGATACATCCGACAATTATCAGGATGGTCTTCTGGAATTATATAAGAAGATTCGTCCGGGCGAGCCTCTGGCCGTAGAAAGTGCGGAGAGCCTGATCAATGCCATGTTCTTTGACCCGAGACGTTATGACCTGGCAAAGGTTGGACGTTATAAGTTCAATAAAAAACTGGCATTCAAGAATCGTATAAAGAACTGGCCGCTGGCTGAGGAAGTTGTTGATACAACGACCGGCGAAATCATTGCTGAGGCAGGCACTGTTGTGACCGAGCAGCTGGCAAATGATATTCAGAATGCGGCTGTTCCATATGTTTTCATTCAGACAGAAGAAAAGGTTGTCAAAGTGCTGTCTAATATGATGGTTGACCTGACAAGTTGGGTGGATGTGGACCCTGCCGAAGTCGGCGTTACAGAAAAGGTTTATTATCCGCTGTTGAGCTCTATTCTTGAAGAGAATGAAGATATTGATGCCATTAAAGATGCTATTCGCCGGAATCTGAGCGAATTAGTACCGATGCATATCA
The DNA here is from genome assembly GCA_902471845.1 of uncultured Lachnospiraceae bacterium. GTDB lineage: Bacteria > Bacillota > Clostridia > Lachnospirales > Lachnospiraceae > Frisingicoccus. The sequence goes on from CABRLU010000071.1 coordinate 3,460, forward strand.
CAAAGGAAGACATTTTTGCTTCCATTAACTATAATATTCATCTGGAATATGGTATCGGAAACGATGATGATATCGACCATTTGGGCAATCGTCGTATCCGTGCTGTTGGTGAACTTTTACAGAACCAGTACCGTATCGGTCTGTCCCGTATGGAACGTGTGGTTCGTGAGCGTATGACGACTCAGGATCTGGATGGTATTTCTCCGCAGTCTCTGATTAATATCAAACCGGTGACTGCGGCTGTGAAAGAGTTCTTCGGAAGTTCCCAGTTGTCCCAGTTTATGGATCAGAATAACCCGTTGTCCGAGCTGACACATAAACGTCGTCTTTCCGCGTTGGGACCAGGTGGTCTGTCCCGAGACAGAGCCGGTTTCGAGGTTCGAGACGTTCATTATTCCCATTATGGAAGAATGTGCCCGATCGAGACGCCTGAAGGTCCGAACATCGGTCTGATCAACTCCCTGGCATCCTATGCGCGGATTAATCAGTATGGATTTATTGAAGCACCGTATCGTGTTCTGGACAAGTCCGATCCGAAGAATCCTCGGGTAACGGATGAAGTCGTTTATCTGACAGCTGATGAAGAAGATAACTACACCGTAGCACAGGCCAATGAGCCGATCGATGCGGACGGATATTTCGTAAATAACTCTGTTTCCGGACGTTACCGTGAAGAAACTTCTCAGTTTGATAAATCTAAAGTAGATTTGATGGACGTTTCTCCTCGGATGGTATTCTCCGTGGCAACATCTATGATTCCGTTCCTTCAGAACGATGATGCGAACCGTGCGCTGATGGGATCCAACATGCAGCGTCAGGCCGTACCTCTGATGCTTACGGATTCATCCGTTGTCGGTACAGGTATGGAGCAGAAAGCGGCCGTAGACTCCGGTGTCTGCGTAATCGCTAAACACAGCGGTGTGGTTGAACGTTCCGCAGCCAGCGAAATTATCGTTAAGACAGATGACGGTCAGCGTGATGTTTATAAATTACAGAAATTTGTGGGCAGCAACCAGGGTGCCTGCTATAATCAGCGTCCGATCGTATTTAAGAATGAACGGGTGGAAGCCGGTGACGTTCTGGCTGATGGTCCATCCACTTCACAGGGTGAACTTGGACTTGGTAAGAACCCGTTGATCGGTTTCATGACCTGGGAAGGTTACAACTTCGAGGATGCCGTTCTCCTGAGCGAGCGTCTTGTGCAGGAAGATGTTTATACATCCATTCATATTGCGGAATACGAAGCAGAAGCCAGAGATACCAAACTGGGACCGGAAGAAATCACAAGAGATGTACCGGGTGTCGGCGACGATGCTCTGAAAAATCTGGATGAAAGAGGTATTATCCGTGTCGGCGCTGAGGTTCGTGCCGGAGATATCCTTGTCGGAAAGGTAACACCAAAGGGAGAAACCGAGCTGACAGCCGAAGAACGTCTGCTGCGTGCTATTTTCGGTGAAAAGGCCAGAGAGGTTCGTGACACATCCCTGAAAGTGCCTCACGGTGATTATGGTATTATTATCGATGCCAAAGTATTTACAAGAGAAAACGGAGATGAACTTCCGCCGGGAGTAAACGAATCCGTTCGCGTATATATTGCTCAGAAACGTAAGATTTCCGTTGGTGATAAGATGGCCGGACGTCATGGTAACAAGGGCGTTGTTTCCCGTATTTTACCAGTTGAAGATATGCCGTTCCTGCCGAATGGCCGCCCGCTGGATATCGTGCTGAACCCACTGGGCGTACCTTCCCGTATGAATATCGGACAGGTCCTGGAGGTTCATCTTGGTCTTGCTGCCAAAGCTCTTGGCTTTAAGATCGAGACACCGGTATTTAATGGTGCGGATGAAGAGGATATTATGCAGACATTGGAAATGGCCAATGACTATGTAAACAAATCCTGGGAAGAGTTTACGGAAATCTGGAAAGACCGCATTTCCGAAGAAACTTACAACTATCTCGAAGAGCATATGGACTACCGTGAAGAGTGGAGAGGTGTTCCGATTGACCGTACCGGTAAAGTACGCCTTCGTGACGGACGTACCGGCGAAGAGTTTGACAGTCCGGTTACTGTTGGTTACATGCACTACCTGAAACTCCATCATCTGGTCGATGATAAGATTCATGCGCGTTCCACAGGTCCTTACTCCCTTGTTACGCAGCAGCCTCTGGGTGGTAAAGCTCAGTTCGGCGGACAGCGTTTCGGTGAAATGGAAGTTTGGGCGCTGGAAGCTTACGGCGCATCTTATACACTGCAGGAAATCCTGACCTTCAAGTCGGATGATGTTACCGGCCGTGTGAAGACTTATGAAGCTATTATCAAGGGCGAAAATATTACCGAGCCGGGTATTCCGGAATCCTTTAAGGTACTCCTTAAAGAACTTCAGTCTCTGGCTCTGGATGTTCGAGTGCTCCGTGATGATCAGACAGAGGTTGAAATCGGCGAAACTGTCGATTACACCGATGATGAAGAATATCGCAGCTATATGGACAGCCAAAGAAATTTTGTCGGTTCCGATGAGTCCTTTGGCGATTATGGATATAGAGAACAAACCGTGGAGGGCGATGAAATTGTGGACGTTGACGTGAGCGGCGGCCCAGATGACAGTGAAGACTTTGACCTGTATGAAGAACCGGACATGGATTAAAGAAAGGAGTGTCGTGAATGCCTGAGATGAATAGTAGTGAAGCATATCAACCGATGACATTTGATGCCATCAAGATTGGTCTGGCTTCCCCTGAGAAAATCAGAAGCTGGTCCCATGGTGAAGTAAAAAAACCGGAGACCATTAACTATAGAACTTTGAAACCGGAAAAAGACGGCTTGTTCTGTGAGCGGATTTTTGGACCTCAGAAAGACTGGGAGTGCCATTGCGGTAAATATAAGAAAATCCGTTACAAAGGCGTTGTCTGCGATCAATGCGGCGTTGAGGTAACAAAATCCAATGTTCGTAGAGAGCGTATGGGACATATCGAGCTGGCTGCTCCTGTGTCACATATCTGGTATTTTAAAGGTATTCCGAGCCGTCTTGGTTTAATCCTTGACATGTCTCCTCGGAATCTGGAAAAGGTCCTTTATTTTGCATCTTACGTTGTTCTGGATAAAGGTTCAACAGATTTGCAGAATAAGCAGGTGCTTTCCGAAAAAGAATACCGGGATGCCTATGAAAAATTCGGTAATACATTCCGGGCCGGTATGGGTGCTGAATCCATTAAAGAGCTGCTGGAAGCCATTGATCTGGAAAAAGAAGCAGATGAACTGAAAAAAGAATTGAAAAATTCCTCCGGTCAGAAACGGGCGCGTATTATCAAACGTCTGGAAGTTGTTGAAGCATTCCGTACTTCCGGTAACCGTCCGGAGTGGATGATTCTGACTGTGATTCCGGTAATTCCGCCGGATATCCGTCCGATGGTACAGTTGGACGGCGGCCGTTTTGCAACGTCTGACCTGAACGACCTTTACCGTCGTATTATTAATAGAAATAACCGTCTGAAACGTCTCCTTGAACTGGGAGCGCCGGACATTATCGTACGTAATGAAAAACGTATGCTTCAGGAAGCTGTTGACGCCCTGATTGATAATGGACGCCGCGGCCGTCCGGTAACAGGACCTGGAAACCGTGCGCTGAAATCCCTTTCCGATATGCTGAAAGGTAAACAGGGACGTTTCCGTCAGAACCTTCTTGGTAAACGTGTTGACTACTCTGGTCGTTCCGTTATCGTTGTAGGTCCTGAATTAAAGATTTATCAGTGCGGTCTGCCGAAGGAGATGGCCATTGAGCTGTTTAAGCCGTTCGTTATGAAAGAACTGGTTGCCGGCGGACTGGCTCACAATATTAAATCTGCCAAGAAGATAGTAGAGCGTCTCCAGCCAGAAGTTTGGGACGTATTGGAAGATGTTATTAAAGAACATCCGGTTATGCTGAACCGTGCACCTACACTGCATCGTCTGGGTATCCAGGCTTTTGAACCGGTGTTGGTTGAGGGTAAAGCAATCAAGCTGCATCCATTGGTATGTACCGCTTACAACGCCGACTTCGATGGTGACCAGATGGCTGTGCATGTACCATTGTTTGTGGAAGCCCAGGCAGAATGCCGCTTTATGCTGCTTTCTCCAAACAACCTGCTGAAACCGTCCGATGGTGCGCCGGTGGCCGTTCCTTCTCAGGATATGGTTCTTGGTATTTACTATCTGACGTTGGAAAAACCGGGAGATCCTGGCGAAGGCAAGTTCTTCCACAATGTGAATGAAGCAATCATGGCTTATGAGAATAAAGTCATTACCCTTCAGGCACGGATCAAAATCCGTAAAGAAGGTTATGTGAATGGCGAAAAGACAAGCCGTATCATTGAATCCACACTGGGCCGTTTCATTTTCAATGAAATCATCCCTCAGGATTTGGGCTTTGTAAACCGTTCATTACCTGAAAATGATCTGGTTCCTGAAATTGATTTCCTTGTTGGAAAGAAACAGCTGAAACAGATTATTGATAAATGTATCAACACTCATGGTGCGACAAAGACTGCGGAAGTACTCGACCTGATTAAATCGACTGGTTACAAATATTCCACTGTCAGCGCCATCACCGTATCCGTATCCGATATGTCCGTGCCGGGAGCTAAGAAACAGCTCATTGCCGATGCGGAAAAGACGATTGAAAGAATTACGAAAAACTTCCGCCGTGGTTTTACCACTGAAGAAGAACGTTATAAAGCCGTTGTTGAGACATGGAAACAGGCCGATGATAAGATTACGGACGCTCTGTTATCGAACCTTGATAAATATAACAATATTTATATGATGGCCGATTCCGGTGCCCGTGGTTCCAACCAGCAGATCAAACAGCTGGCCGGTATGCGTGGCCTGATGGCTGATACGTCCGGACGTACCATCGAATTGCCGATTAAGTCCAACTTCCGTGAAGGTCTGGACGTACTGGAATACTTCATTTCCGCTCATGGTGCCCGTAAAGGTCTGTCCGATACAGCTCTTCGTACCGCCGACTCCGGTTACCTGACTCGTCGACTGGTTGATGTATCTCAGGATTTGATCATTCGTGAGACAGACTGTTGCGAAGGCACAGGCGAGATTCCGGGTATGTGGATCAACGCTTTCACGGATGGCAAGGAAGTCATTGAGAGACTTGAAGACCGTATGACCGGACGTTATGCGGCAGAGGATATCGTTGATCCTCAGACCGGCGAAGTTCTTGTTAAAGCCAATACGATGATTACACCGAAACGTGCATCCATCGTGACAAAAGCCGGAATTGAAAAAGTTAAGATTCGTACTGTCCTTTCCTGCCGTTCTCACATTGGTGTGTGTGCAAAATGTTATGGTGCCAATATGGCTACCGGACAGGCTGTACAGGTTGGCGAAGCGGTTGGTATTATCGCCGCTCAGTCCATCGGTGAACCTGGTACTCAGCTGACCATGCGTACGTTCCATACCGGTGGTGTAGCCGGTGATGATATCACACAGGGTCTTCCTCGTGTCGAGGAGCTTTTTGAGGCAAGAAAGCCGAAGGGTCTTGCGATTATTTCCGAATTTGCCGGAACGATCAGTATCAAAGATACAAAGAAAAAACGTGAAGTTGTTGTTTCTAACAGTGAAACCGGAGAGACAAAGGCTTATCTTATCCCTTATGGTTCCAGAATCAAGGTTCTGGAGGGACAGGTCATTGAAGCCGGTGACGAACTGACAGAAGGTAGTGTTAACCCACATGATATTCTGAAGATTAAAGGTGTCCGTGCCGTTCAGGATTACATGATTCAGGAAGTTCAGCGTGTATACCGTCTTCAGGGTGTAGAAATCAATGATAAGCATGTCGAGGTCATTGTACGTCAGATGCTGAAGAAGATTCGTATCGAAAACAGCGGAGATACAGATTATCTTCCGGGAACTCTGGTTGATGTCCTTGATTTTGAAGAGATTAATGAAAACCTCATCGATCAGGGCAAAGAGCCGGCTGAGGGAAGTCAGGTCATGCTTGGTATTACCAAAGCATCTCTGGCAACAAACTCCTTCCTGTCTGCTGCTTCCTTCCAGGAAACAACCAAGGTTCTGACCGATGCCGCGATTAAGGGCAAGGTTGACCCATTGATTGGTCTGAAGGAAAATGTTCTTATTGGTAAGCTGATTCCGGCCGGTACCGGTATGCGCCGTTATCGGGCAACCCGTCTGAATACAGACATCTATATGGATATGGATGTTGTATTGGACGAGGGTGAAGAAGAAGCTCCGGCAGGTGAAGAAGTCGCAGAATATACAGATGTTCAGCCGGAAGAGATGAATTCTGATGAAGAATCTGTTATCGGCGTTGTTGAAGAATAGACAACTATATCTGAAATAGAAGGAATCCACAGTTCATTTTGGACTGTGGATTCTTTTCATGTTTATGAAAGAAAAAAATGGGAAAACTTTTATTAAAAGCAATTGACAAGGGAAAAAATAGTTGATATACTCAGATAGTGTGCGTAAATGGACATGTCTGTTTATGTGCGCAAAAACGTATACCCATACGGGATGCTCGAATGAGTATACATTATCGCGCGAAGCTTGACGGAGCGCGCCCATGCGAAGCATCTGACATACGGGATGCTCGAATGAGTAAGATTTTTACAGTAACCAATTTAATTTACGCAGGAGGTGAAAATAATGCCAACATTTAACCAGTTAGTAAGAAAAGGAAGACAGACTGTAGAGAAAAAATCCACAGCACCAGCACTTCAGAAAGGTTACAACTCCCTTCACAAAAAGCCGACAGATCAGTCCGCTCCACAGAAACGAGGAGTTTGTACAGCAGTGAAGACAGCGACTCCTAAGAAACCTAACTCAGCTCTTAGAAAAATCGCCAGAGTTCGTCTCTCCAACGGTATCGAAGTAACAAGTTATATCCCAGGTGAAGGTCACAACCTTCAGGAGCATAGCGTTGTTCTTATCCGTGGCGGTAGAGTAAAAGACTTACCAGGTACAAGATATCACATTATCCGTGGTACATTGGATACAGCTGGTGTCGCTAAGAGAAGACAGGCCCGTTCCAAATATGGAGCTAAGAGACCAAAGGACGCTAAATAATACTGTTTTCAAACCAAATACTATTGCGGCGAATGTAGCATTATTTTACCAGGCAGTGAAGGTTGCAGGTTTATATAAACGCGATTCGGCGCGAACACGTAGGGAAACGTGAGTACCTATGAATTAAATAGCCGGCCGGAATCCGGACGGTAATATTAAGGAGGGAAGTAACGTGCCAAGAAAAGGACATATTGCAAAAAGAGACGTATTAGCAGATCCTATTTACAACAATAAAGTTGTAACTAAACTTATCAACAACGTTATGTTAGATGGTAAGAAGGGTGTTGCTCAGAAGATCGTATACGGTGCATTTGACAGAGTGGCAGAGAAAACAGGCAAAGATGCCGTTGAAGTTTTCGAAGAAGCCATGAACAACGTAATGCCTGTATTGGAAGTAAAAGCTCGTCGTATCGGTGGTGCAACATATCAGGTACCAATCGAAGTAAGAGCTGACAGAAGACAAGCATTAGCGCTGAGATGGTTAACTCTCTATTCTCGTAAGAGAGGCGAGAAGACCATGGAAGAAAGACTCGCTAATGAAATTATGGATGCAGCAAACAACACAGGTGCATCTGTTAAGAAGAAAGAAGACATGCACAAGATGGCAGAAGCAAACAAGGCATTTGCTCACTACAGATGGTAAGCAGATTCTTGCTGCCTGACTTATTTTTAAGGAGGAATTATCCTTGGCTGGAAGAGAATATCCATTAGAGAGAACCAGAAACATTGGTATTATGGC
>CABRLU010000072.1 GCA_902471845.1 uncultured Lachnospiraceae bacterium
AAACCACCGCCGGATAAAATCCGGCGGCATTCATCTCACTTAATCTCCAATCTGAATCTGCAGTAAATCTTCTCCGGCTTTGACCGGGCCACTGCAAAGCAGGCGCACCCGGCTGCCTTCATCGAGTTCGGTACACACGATCGGCGAAGCCAGGGATGGCGCATGCTGGCGAATATAATTCAGATCAACACGCATCAGAAGGTCGCCTTTTTTGACCAAATCCCCCTCTTTAACACGCACTTCAAATCCTTTACCCTTTAAATTCACCGTATCAATCCCCACATGAAGGAGAAGGGCAATACCGTCAATCGTCTTAAATCCCAGAGCATGATGGGTATCAAATACAAAAGATACCGTGCCGTCGGCCGGAGCCACAATATCCGGTCCGGTCAACTCCACAAAGGCGCCATCACCAATCGCGCCGCTGGCGAATCCCTCATCCGGAGCCTTACTGATGTCTGACGCAATTCCCGTATATGGACTTGCGATCACACAGCTCTTTGGTCTTGAATTCATCTGATGGACCTTTGGCGCCTGTCCGTCATAAGCCTCCGGTATTTCCCCGATTTCCTGCGGTACATACTCCCCCGGCATTTTTTCCAGGTAATCCTCTAGATGAGATTTAATGACTGTGACCCTCGGGCCGTAAATTACCTGAACGCCATTACCTTTTTGGATAACGCCGGATGCACCGGTAGATTTTAACACATCCGTTTTCACTTTTGCTGACTGATGCACTGTACATCTCAGGCGGGTCGCACAACAATCCACATCGGAAATGTTTTCCCGGCCGCCAAGGCCTTCGCAAATTCTCGCTGAAATTTCATCGTTCTCTGATGCTCCGCTGCCAACAGGGATGCCATCACCGTTCGAAGCGCCATTTCCACCGGCACTTTCCCTTCTTCCGCCCCGGCGTTTTTTATCCACATCGCTCCGATGATATAATTTAACTTCATCCGATACTTCACGTCCCGGTGTTTTCAGATCAAACCGGCGAATCAGGAAAGTAAAAAGGAAATAATAAACAATAAAGTACACGATACCAACAATAACGACCCAGATCCAATTTGTTTTTGCATTTCCCTGCAAAATGCCGAACAGGAAAAGATCAATAAAACCACCGGAAAAGGTCATGCCGACGCCAACTTTAAATATATGCATCAGCATATAGGCCGCCCCGGCAAAAACGCAGTGAATCGCATACAGGGCAGGCGCTACAAACAAAAAGGTAAACTCCAGCGGTTCCGTAATTCCGGTCAACATGGATGTCAGCGCTGCTGAAAGCAAAAGTCCTTCGACGGCTTTCCGTTTTTCCGGCCGCGCCGTCTTATACATAGCCAGTGCCGCTCCCGGAAGGCCAAAAATCATGAGCGGAAATTTCCCGGACATAAACCGGGTCGCCGATACGGCGAACTGTTCCACTGTCGGGTCTGCCAACTGGGCAAAGAAAATATTCTGAGCCCCTTCCACCAGGCGTCCGCCGACTTCCATCGTACCGCCCACGGCCGTCTGCCAGAAAGGTAAGTAAAACACATGATGCAGCCCAAAGGGAATGAGCGCCCGCTCCATCACACCGTAAATCCACGTACCCACATATCCGGAATTCAGGACCACATTTCCCACACTGTAAATCACACTCTGAATCGGCGGCCATATATAATACATCAAAATTCCCACAAGGGTATAGACCAACGCGGAAATAATCGGTACAAACCGGGTCCCTCCAAAGAAAGACAACACCTGCGGCAGCTCAATCTGATAAAATCGATTATGCAGGGCCGCCACACCCAACCCGACAATAATACCGCCGAAAACGCCCATTTGAAGCGAGGTAATACCAACAACCGAAGCAGCGGCTCCGGCCAGAAGATTTTCTACTCCGCCGTGAATTGTAATCATCGCACTAATTGACGCATGCATAATAAAAAAGGCTACGGCCGCAGCCAACGCAGCAACTTCCTTTTCTCGCCGCGCCATACCGATTGCCACACCCATGGCAAACAAAATCGGGAGATTCGCAAATACAATATCTCCGGCTTCTTTCATAACCGTAAATATCGCATACAGCAATGTTCCTGGTCCCATGAACCCCATCAATCCATAGGCGCTCAACATCGTTTCATTCGTAAAAGAGCCTCCGATTCCAAGCAGCAGCCCTGCGACGGGAAGCAGTGCAATCGGGAGCATGAAAGAACGCCCGACACGCTGTAAAACACCAAATACTTTATCTTTCATAATATGCCTCCTACTTATTTTATAAGGTATTTTTAACCACAAAGAGGCTTTTCATGCATAGAAAAGAAAAATGCCGCTGCTTCAACGCGGTATTTTTCTTTATTTAAATTTTTATTTTAGAATTTTACTTCCCGTCCTTCTTTTATCCATTCGCGAAATTCCGCCGTCGCTGCAAAAAGCACATCACCGGAAGAATTGATTGCTGTCTCGAAGGAATCCTGAACAACACCAATGATAAAACCAACACCAACGACCTGCATGGCAATATCACTACTGATACCGAATAATGAGCAGGCCATCGGAATGAGCAAAAGCGAGCCGCCGGCCACGCCGGATGCACCGCAGGCTGCAAGTGTCGCCAGTACAGAAAGAACGAGAGCCGTAGGAATATCCACAGCGATTCCCACTGTATGGGCAGCTGCCAGAGTCATGACCGTAATTGTGATCGCGGCACCATCCATATTGATCGTAGCTCCTAAAGGAATGGATACGGAATACATATCCTTATCCAATCCAAGTTTTTCACAGAGTGCCATATTGATCGGAATATTTGCAGCTGAACTCCGGGTAAAGAAGGCTGTCACACCGCTCTCTTTAAAGCAGCGGAACACAAGCGGATATGGGTTCCGGTGCAGACAGATGGCTGCGATCAACGGATCCACGATCAGAGCCACCGCCAGCATACAGCCGACAAGCAGCAATAACAATTTGCCGTAATCCGTAAATATACCCAGTCCATTGGCCGATACCGAACTGAAAACCAGACCAAGGATACCAAACGGCGCCAGATTGATCACCCATCGCACAGCCTGGGAAACAGCTTCGGAAAAATCCTTTAAAGCTTCCTTCGTATGATCCGACGCATGCTTCTTCAATGCGAGACCCAGAACTATCGACCACATCAGAATACCGATATAATTTGCGTTCATTAACGCGCCCACCGGATTGGACACCATGTTGAGCAAAAGCGATTTTAAAACTTCTCCGATACCGCCGGGAGCCGTCTCACTGACAGCTTCCGTAAGCTTCAGCGTCACCGGGAACAAAAAGCTTGCCACAACGGCTACTACCGCTGCCAGCAATGTACTCAGCATATAAAGGAAAATAACTGTCCGAAACTTTTTGCCGATGCCGCTGCTGGCCTGGGCCAGAGAACTCATGACCAGAACAAAGACCAGAATCGGTGCAATCGCCTTTAATGCACCGACAAAAACATCGCCGAGCACCCCAATCGCCGTTACCTGCGGTACAGTCAGCCCCAGAATCGCGCCAATGACCAGGCCGACAGCAATCCTCAGGATCAGACTTGTCTCATTCCATTTCTTTAAAACATTCTTCATTTTACCATCCCCCATAATTTTATCCGAATTCTAAAATTTTCAGAACAAAAAATGAGAGAAACACTGGAAATCCAATGTTTCTCTCCCTTTGCATATATGCCGGCGACCGGAATCGAACCGGTACGATCGGTTAGGATCGCAGGATTTTAAGTCCTGTGCGTCTGCCAGTTCCGCCACGCCGGCTGAGTGGATGGAGAAGGATTCGAACCTTCGAAGTCGTCGACAACAGATTTACAGTCTGCCCCCTTTGGCCACTCGGGAATCCATCCACAATTGTCCTGACAGTATATTAATTTAGCATATGTCTTTCCAAAATGCAAGTATTTTTTTAATGTCCGGACTTATTTTTTGCTTTGAGAAGCAATCCACTGTATCTTTCCATAGAAACACAAATGTAACCACGCTGAACAGAGTGCATCATCGCATTCGTGTAATATCCGGATTCATTGGTCCGCATCAGGGTCACCATCTGTGTATCACTTCTTATCCCCAAAATCCAAACCGGAATCCGTATTTCTTTATCCTGGTCATCATTATTCAAAATCGTGATCATCTGCTCATCCCGATTAAACCGTCCAAAGGCCAGCCATTGATAGCCACCCGCCAGAAAACGGTAAGAGCCGGTCTTTAACACCTGATGTTCTTTATGAATACGAATTAAATCCCGATGAAAAGCAATCAATTCTTTATTTTCTGCGCCCCACGGATAGGTTCTCCGGTTATCCGGGTCCGTCCATCCGCACACACCGGCTTCATCCCCATAATAAATGGTCGGCGCTCCCGGCCAGGTCATCTGAAGCAGCACCGCTTCCCGGAAAATACCATAATTAATATTATCACTGGCCGCCTCAGCACCCACCGTACCAATACGTCCCACCCGGTGATTTGTCCGGGTCAAAAACCGCGAATGGTCATGATTGGAAAGCTCGTTCATGGCCACATACAGCGACTCGCTGTGAAAAGCACTCATATGATGATTCATGGCATTTTGAAAGGCCTCTGCATTTCCATACAGATCTGAACGATAATCATCGCTGTGCTTCTCAACACCGGTCAGCATCCATGTCACCGGCTCCATAAAGGCATCATAATTCATGACCGTATCCCACTCATCTCCCTGAAGCCAGGAGGATGGGTCGCCATAATGCTCAGCCAGAATCAGGGCATCCGGATTGATCTCTTTCACCGCTTTCCTGAAATCCTTCCAAAAATGATGATTAAATTCCGGCGATAATCCTAAATCCGCCGCCACATCCAGCCGCCAGCCGTCAATGTTATAGGGCGGCGACAGCCATTTCCGGGCTACCCCAAGAATATATTCGTAAAGCTCTTTTGACCCTTCATAATTTAATTTCGGCAGCGTCTCATGTCCCCACCAGCCATCATAATCGCCATTATTTGGCCAGTTCTCACTGTGGAAAGAAAAGAAATTTCTGTAAGGACTGTCCCCGCTGACATAAGCCCCTTTGTCATATTCAGGATTTTTGTCATAAATACGCTCCCGGTCCATCCATTTATTAAAAGAACCACAGTGATTGAAAACTCCGTCCAGAATGATCCGCATTCCACGGCTGTGTATCTCCTGCACCAGCCGGGCAAATAATGCGTTGCTCGCCTCCAAATTGGCCTTATCCGTTACTCTGGCAATAAACTTCGTCGCCTGTTCATTGCTCGAATCTCCCTCATTCAGACAATTACCGTTGTCATAGACGATCTTTCCATAATGGGGGTCCACATAATCATAATCCTGTATATCGTACTTGTGATTCGAAGGAGAAACAAAAATCGGATTCAGATAGATCACATCGACTCCCAATCCCTGCAGATAATCTAATTTGTCCATAACTCCCTGCAGATCTCCGCCGTAAAATCGACAGACGTCGTAAGCTTCCGGCAGACAGTTCCAGTCCTGAATCCTTCTTGTATATTTCTGAATATAAATATACTCCCGGTCTTCCACATCATTGGACGGATCACCGTTATAAAAACGATCCACAAAAATCTGATAAAAAACGGCTCCCTTTGCCCACTCCGGTGTATGAAATCCCGGAATAAGTTTAAAATCATAATAATCCTGATGCTCGCTCTGCACGCCCTTTTTATTGTAATACAAAATCATCTTTCCGGAAACTATCTCAAAATAGTAAGGCATACTTTCTTCCGGGCAGGGAACTTCGATCTGATAATAATCAAAAAGACCCGCCGATTCTGCTTTCCGCATAGTCAGCCTAGCATCGCCGATTCTCAGGAATACACCTCCTACATTATTCTTTCCCGTCCGAAAACGCAGACGCACTTTTTCATTTAACATTTGTACATAATCTGCAGTCCCATCAGCAAACAAGGCGTCTTTTAAAATTACCGGTTTCACATGCTTTAAATAAAAATATCTTTTTTCTGCCTGACTGCATTCTGTGTCATTCATCCCAAAATTCATGGCGCCTTCTCCATTCATCGATTTTTTACAATATATATAATAAACGCAAGCCCAACTCCCGTCAAGCCGCCAGGTACTCAGGGCATGAAAAAAGGACAGCCATTTCGTTCTGCTGTCCTTTTTTCGGAGAAGGTATTTTTTGTTTCTTATGGGGTGTAACAAAAAACTATATAATGTATTGGGGGGGGTTTACGTTTTTTATTATAGCGTCACATGTAAAATAAATGTTAACAAACATGATTTTTTTTTAAATGTGTTTTTATGCAATTTGCAAGAGTTTTTACAGCCTTATCGTCATTTTATTCACTCTCAACGCAAAAACCCCGGTTATTTTGTATAATTCGCCCTTCTTTTTGAATACCTCCAAAAATATTTCTAATTTTCAGTGACCGCTTCGTCCGTGTCGAAAAGCGCCTCAAACTCTTCTCTCCCGATCTTTTCCTTTTCAAGGAGCAGCATCGCACATTTTTCAAGAACGTCCCTGTTCTCCTGAATGATCTTTCTGGCCTGTTCATGACATTCATCCACGATCCGTTTCACTTCCTGGTCGATCACAGTGGCAATACCTTCGCCGTAGGACTTGGTATGAGCCAGATCCCGTCCGATGAACACTTCGTCATCATCTCCGCCATAGTTGATGAGACCAACTTCATCGGACATACCATACTGGGTCACCATCGCCCGCGCCGTCCGGGTTGCCGACTTGATATCCTGAGCCGCCCCGGTCGTAATATCATCAAAAATAAGCTCCTCGGCCACGCGTCCGCCAAGAGCAACCGTAATATCCTGAATCATACGGCCTTTTGTATAAAACATCTCATCCTTTTCCGGCAACGGCATTGTATACCCGGCAGCTCCGATTCCCGTCGGTATAATCGATACGGAGTAAACCGGTCCCACATCCGGAAGTACATGGAACAAAATCGCATGTCCGGCTTCATGATAGGCCGTGATCCGTTTTTCTTTATCCGAAATGATACGGCTCTTTTTCTCAGCTCCAATACCAACCTTGACAAAAGCTCTCTGGATATCCGCCTGTACAATGTATGCACGACGTTCTTTCGCTGCCATGATGGCGGCTTCATTCATCAGATTTTCCAAATCGGCGCCTGTAAATCCGGCTGTCGTCTGGGCAATCTGATCCAGATCCACATCATCACCCATAGGTTTGCCCTTTGTATGAACATCCAAAATCTCCCGGCGGCCTCCCACATCCGGACGGCCGATACCGACTTTTCTGTCAAAACGTCCCGGACGCAGAATGGCCGGGTCCAAAATATCTACACGGTTTGTTGCCGCCATAACAATGATTCCCTGGTTGACACCAAAACCATCCATCTCTACAAGCAGCTGGTTCAATGTCTGCTCTCTTTCATCATGGCCGCCGCCCATACCCGTACCACGGCGTCGGGCTACCGCATCAATCTCATCGATAAACACAATACACGGTGCATGCTTCTTGGCATCCTCAAATAAATCCCGGACACGGGAAGCACCCACGCCGACAAACATTTCCACAAAATCGGAACCGGAAATACTGAAAAACGGAACCCCCGCTTCGCCGGCCACGGCTTTTGCCAGTAAAGTCTTTCCTGTTCCCGGCGGTCCTACGAGAATGACACCCTTTGGAATCCGCGCACCCAATTCCGTATAACGTTTTGGGTTTTTCAGGAAATCCACAACTTCCTGAAGTTCTTCTTTTTCTTCTTTTAATCCGGCAACCTTTTTAAAGGTCGTCTCCTTCGCCGTCTCATCCGACATCTTGGCACGGCTCTTTCCAAAGTTCATCATCTTGGAATTCGAACCGCCCTGCTGACTATTGATAAATGAAAACAAAAATGCCAGAAATACAACACCCAAAATCAATGGAGCCGCGTTTTTTTCAAGCCAGTTGTCACGCTTTGCATCCGTAACAAACCAGTTATCCAAATTCTTCTCCAACAATATGGCTTTTACTTCGTCAACATCCGTGACATAACACCTGGTCACGCCGCCATCTTTCCATGCGACTTCCACAGAGCCTGTCGGCACTTCATTATTTGGAATAATCGCAATTCTTTCAATGGCATCTGACCGATTTTCCACATCCTGCAAAAATTCCGGATACGTATAGTTGCCGGCCGTGTCCAAAAGCAGATCTCCATAAAATATCACTGCCACGACTATAATGACCAGAACCAGCGGCCAGATTCCCAATCCTCTTTTTCTATTCAAGTGACAACCTCCTATTCATCAAATACGACAGATCCGATAAAAGGCAGATTACGGTATTTCTGATCATAATCCAGACCATAACCTACAACAAATTCGTCTGGAATCACGAAGCCGGTATAGTCCACATGGACATCTGCCACACGGCGCTCCGGTTTGTCAAGAAGTGTACAGATACGAATGTTCTTCGGCTGTCTCTTATATAAAATTTCCACCAGATAGTGGAGTGTATTTCCTGAATCGATAATATCTTCCACGATCAATACATTTTTGCCTTCCAGCGGCTCATCCAAATCCTTAATGATCTTTACAGCGCCGGACGAAACCGTTCCGCTTCCATAACTTGACACGGAAAGAAAATCCATAGATACCGGTACGGAAATCCGTTTTGCAAGTTCACACATGAAGAACACGCCGCCTTTCAGTACACAAATTAAATGTACGTTTTCTCCGGCATAATCCTTACTGATCTGTTCACCCAGTTCTTGAATCCGGGTATCGACTTCTCTCTCCGTTAACAATACTTTGATATTGTCTTCCATTGCTCTTTTCTCCTTTTATCTTTGCAACCAGTACACGCTTTGTCGCGTCGGTCACTTTATAGTTATCACTGATTCGGTGTCCCATAATCCAGAGAACATGACTTCCGTCAGCAAGTAAAAGTACCTGCTCCCGTTCTTCCCGCGGAATTTTCTCGTCAATCATCCACCGCTTCAGAAGCTTGCGATGCCCCTGTCCATCCAGTGTAATGAAGTCTCCATTTTCCCGGGTTCTCACCGCTAAACCATTCTTTATTTTATCATAATCAAACCATTTCGTATACCTGTTTATGGGAATTTCTTCATTTTTAAAGGACTCTTTCACAGATAATTCAATCATGATTCCAGGCCCCGGAAGGGTATAATTTCCGGGCGCTTTCACATCGATACAAATACCCGGCGCGGGTTTTTCCTCTCCGGCTGTTTCCCTTTTTATGGAAATCCCTTCATAGGTCCGGACGGCCTGAAGCTGATAGGGAAGATGGCACCTTCGCCCGACCGGTTTATCCAAAAGCCCTCGAATCATCTCCACATGCTCCCGTTCCACATCTTTTAACTTCCCGGCAGAAACACCGATGGCACGTCGCAGGACTTCTCTCTGTATGACCACATCCAATTCCCGAAAAGTGGGGCCGTGTATGGCACAACAGGAATTCTTTCCTACCGTCACGCAGGCATCAAAGCCATTCTCGCCCTGTCGGTCCAGATAATCTGATATATCTTTCAACAAACCAGCCATTTCCTGTATATGTTGCCCTGCTGCCGGATTTATATTCTCCTCAACATAAGGAAGAACATGATTACGTATTTTATTCCTTGCATAAACATCCGTCAAGTTGGTTTCATCCGTCCGCCATGAAATTCCCTTCTCCTGAAGATATTTCTCAATATCTGCCCGGCTGGCGCACAACAGCGGCCTTATGATCACATCCCGCACCGGCGGAATTCCCGTTAATCCCTTAAGGCCTGTCCCCCGGAACAGATTAAACAGAACCGTTTCGCAGGTATCCTCCTGTTGGTGGGCCACTGCAATCCGCTGTGCGGAAACTTCCTTGCGGACCTTTTCAAAGCATTGGTATCTGTAATAACGTCCCGCTTCTTCCTGGGACATTCCCTCTTTCTGGGCAAACCGTTTCAAATCCACATGAAAACTGTAACACGGGATTTCCTGTTCCCTGCATACGTTTTCCACATAGGACTGGTCCGCATCCGCCGATTGTCCGCGAATTCCGTGGTTCACATGGACAACAACCAGGGATAAATGAAAATATTCAGCCAGTTCGGACAGGACGGTGAGCAGTCCCATAGAATCCGCGCCCCCGGAGACACCAACAACAATTTTCTGTCCGTCTTCCACCATATGATGTTCCTGCATATATTCACTGACTTTCTGAACCAGATTATTCATTCCCAACGCTCCTTTTCTATATTCAATCAATAAACTCATCATAACACAGCCGCTGACTTCTTACAAATCGTACAGACAAGAACGGTCATATCGTCCTGCTGTACCTCCCCCGGCTGATCCAGGGCCTCGTTTAAAATTTCCGACGCCATAGCATTCGGATTGGTCAGATCCATCTCCGAAAGTAAATCACATATCGTTTCATTTCCATGATGAAAACGATTTACCACGCCGTCGGTCACCATCACGATCACATCGCCGTCAAATAAGTTTCTGCTGAACCCTTCACAATCCATCTCCGGAAATACGCCCATTGGCAGCGAACCGGAGGTCACACATTCCACCTTTTCCCCCCGTTTTATAAATGTAGAGGAGGCTCCGACTTTTATAAATTCACAAATTCCACTGTAAAGGTCGATCACACTCAAATCCATCGAAGAAAACAACTGCCCGTCCCCATGAAACATCATGACCGAATTGATCATCCGCAGGGCCGAACGGCGTGCAAAACCCGTATCCACCATCTGTTCCAGGAGATTGATCATCAACTCACTTTCCTCTTTTGCTCTTTCACCGCTGCCCATGCCGTCCGAAAGGGACATAAGGACTTGTCCCGAATCGAGATATATAAAGGCATAACTGTCACCGCTGACCGGTTCGCCCTCCTTTGGTCTCCGGGCAATTCCCTGAATCAGCCGATATCGGGTATCCTCCACCAATTCATATACGGCAAATTTCCGACTGACTACCCCGGGATTATCTTTCTCAGGTATAAACCGCTGTCCTGCGGCCTCACTGACAATCTCTGCCAGCTCCTTCACCGTCATACAACGTCCCCGGCGTACTCTGGCTATCATATAGATTTTTTGCCGCCGACCGTGACTGCCTTCGTCCGTGACGGAAATCTTTTTTATTTTCAGTCGCTTCTTTTCAAGCTTGTGAATAAGAACATCCGAAAGTTTTTTTGAATTTTCTTTTCGCTCGGACAACTCCAGGG